>DASSUA010000488.1:0-2136 GCA_035707525.1 Pseudonocardiaceae bacterium | reverse complement strand
ATCGAGATCATCCGTACCGGCTCCGGAAAGTCCGATATGGACGTTGAGATCATGGACAAGGTGCCCTGGGAGGGCGCACAGCTGGTCGCGGACACGTTCCGGGTCGGCCGGGTGTTCCTCGCCGGCGACGCCGCGCACGTGCATCCGCCGGCCGGCGGCTTCGGCGCGAACACCGGCATCCACGACGCTCACAACCTCGCCTGGAAGCTGGCCGCGGTGCTGGACGGCACGGCCGGCGACGCGCTGCTGGACACCTACGACGTGGAGCGGCGCCGGGTCGGCGAGGCAATGGCGGAGCAGGCCATGGTGCGCAACCGGATCCGGCACGGGTACGCCGACGACGAGACCCGCGCCGCGATGGTCGACGACATCATCATCACGCTGGGGTACCGGTACAGCTCGAGCGCGATCCCCGGAGGGGAACCCGATGCTCCGGTGCTGACCCCGCGGTTGACGCTGACCGGCCAGCCCGGCACCCGCGCGCCCCACCTCGACCTCCTCCGCGACGGCGCGCGCATCGCCACCGTGGACCTGTTCTGGGACGAGTACGTGCTGCTCACAGGTGACCGGGACAGCGGCTGGGCAGACGCCGCGGACCGGGTCGCCAAGCAGCTGTCGGTGCCGCTGCGGTCCTATGTGGTCGCACCCGGCGGCGACCTGGAGCCGGTCGGCAAGGACTGGGCGGTCGCGTACGGTGTCTCGCCGGCAGGTGCCGTACTGGTCCGCCCGGACGCGTTCGTCGCCTGGCGCTGTGCCGGCACCGTGCCCGACCCCGACACCGTCCTGACCGACGTGGTGCTGCGGGCCTGCGGGAGGCTGACATGACAACGGCTGACACTTCGAGCACCGTCTCACTGCGCCGGATGCCGCCCTGGTACCGCACGCTGTTCTGGGTCGACGCCATCGAGCGCTTCGGCTTCTACGGCATGAGCGCGATCCTCGTACTGTTCGCGGGCGCGTCGCGGGCCGAGAACGGGCTGGGCATGTCGGACGCGGACGCGGGCTCGCTGTTCGGCGTGTGGATCTCCCTGATGTTCATGCTGTCGCTGCTCGGCGGATGGCTCGGCGACCGGGTGTTCGGCCACCGCCGCGCTCTCATCGCCGGCGCGGTGGTGAGCGTCGCCGGGTACGCCTTCCTGGCCGTGCCGGGGACCTGGGCGGTCGCCGTCGGCCTGTGCGCTACCGCGGTCGGCGGGGCCATCTTCAAGCCGAACCACCAGGCCCTGGTGAACCGCATGTTCGGTGACCGGCGCGGCCGGGAGTCGGGAATCTCGCTGATGTACGTGGGCACGCAGCTGAGCTCCCTGCTCGCGCCGCTGGTCACCGGGTTCGTCGGGGAGCGGGTCAACTGGCAGCTCGGTTTCGCGCTGGGCGGGGCGATGATGCTCTTCACCGCGTTCTGGCTGGTCTCGGCCGCCCGTCAGTTCGACGGGGTCGGCGACCGGCCGATCCGGCCGCTTAGCCAGGTGGAGCGCCGCTCGGCCGGCCGCCGCACGATTATCACCGGCGCGGTCGTGGTGCTCGTCCTGGTGGGGCTGGGCCTGCGGGGCAAGCTCACCCCGCTGGTAGCGATCGCGTTGATCGGCCTGCTCAGCATCGTCCTCACCGTGGCCGGCTACGTCTGGCTCTACCGCAACCCGCTGCTGCGCGGGGACGACCGGCGCCGGCTGCGCGCGTTCCTGTGGGTGTACCTCGGCGCCACCCTGTTCTGGATGATCAACGCCCAGGGCGGGTCGGTGCTGACCGACTTCGCCCGCGACGAGACCGACCGGGACGTGTTCGGCGCTCTGATGCCGGCGAGCTGGATGCAGGCGGTCACACCGCTGTTCATGCTGTTCCTCGCCCCGATGGCCGCGGCCATGCTGCCCCGCTACGGCCGCCGCCACGCGCTCGCGTCGCGGTTCTCGGTCGGCCTGGTCCTGGCGGGCGCCAGCTTCCTGGTCATGGCGTTGGCCGCGGCATTCGCGGCGGGAGGAGCACGGGTCTCGCCGCTGTGGCTCGTCGCCTGCTACTTCCTCACCGCGATCGCCGAGCTGATCATTGCGGCGATCAGCATCTCCGCCTGCGCGGACGTGCTGCCGGCGCAGTTCCTCGGCCGGGTCATGGGCCTGTACTGGCTGTTCGCCGCCGTGGGTG
>DASSUA010000487.1:0-3593 GCA_035707525.1 Pseudonocardiaceae bacterium | reverse complement strand
ACGTGGTCGTCCCAGTAGTGCGCGACTCGACTCCGTGCAGAGGCCACGGTCCTCGACCCCTTTCGAACTGGCGCCGGCAGGTAACAAACCCGTTCGGGTATCGGATCGTTGAGATCGGGTGCTGCCGTTATGGTTTGCCGGGATGAGATTGGGGCGATCGTGAGTGTGCTGCTGAGCGACGTCCTCGATATACCGGAACGGGCCGGGGCCGAGGATTACGTTCTCCGGTTGACCGACAGCGTCGAACGCGACGCCGTCGAGCGGACGCTGGAGCAGTACGTGGTCACGCCGGCGCTCGCGGAGGCGTTCGACACCGCGCTCGGGCTGGTCGCCGAGGCGATCACGTCCGGGGTGAGCCGGGGGGCGTTTCTGACCGGGTCGTTCGGGTCCGGCAAGAGCCACTTCATGGCGGTGCTGCACGCGCTGTTGCGGCACGACCCGGCGGCCAGGGCAAAGGCTGAGCTGCAGGAGGTGGTCGCCCGCCACGACGCGGCGCTGCTGGACCGTTCGGTGCTGCCGCTGGCGTTCCACCTGCTCGGCGCGGAGTCGATGGAGCAGGCGCTGTTCGACGGCTACCTGCGCCAGATCCGCGCGCTGCACCCGGAGGCGCCGCTGCCCGCGCTGCACCATTCGGATGGGCTACTGGCCGACGCCGAGGGAATGCGAAAGCGGCTCGGGGACGAGGCGTTCTTCTCCGGGCTCAACGGCGGGCGGGACGCGCCGGCGGCCGATGCCTGGTCGGCGCTGCTCGGCGACCAGACCTGGACCCGCGAGCGGTACGACGAGGCGCGCGGCGCCGCCGCCGGCACCGTGCCCCGGCAGCAACTGGTGACGGCGCTGGCCGAGCGGTTCTTCACCAGCTACACCAGGCAGGCCAGATACGTCGACCTGGACAGCGGCCTGGCGGCGATCGCGGCGCACGCCCGCGGCCTCGGCTACGACGCGGCGGTGCTGTTCCTCGACGAGCTGGTGCTGTGGCTGGCGTTCTCGGTGCAGCACCGCGAGTTCTTCAGCCGCGAGTCGCAGAAACTGACCAAGCTCGTCGAGGCCGGCGGCGGCGCCCGTGCCATCCCGCTGGTGTCGTTCGTGGCCAGGCAGATGGACCTGCGGCGGTGGTTCGCCGACGCCGGGGCCAGCGGCGCCGAGCAGGAGGCGCTGGACCGGGCGTTCCGGCACCAGGAGGGCCGGTTCTCGACGCTCGTGCTCGGCGACGACAACCTGCCGTTCGTGGCGAGGCGGCGGCTGCTGCGCCGGCGCGACGAGCGCGCCGAGCAGCTGCTGGCCGACGCGTTCGCCAGGCTGGACCGGCGCTCGGACGTGTGGGACGTGCTGCTCGACGGGGTGAACACCGACCAGCAGCACCGCGGCTCGGACGAGGCGGCGTTCCGGCTGACCTACCCGTTCTCGCCGGCGCTGGTCTCGACGCTGCGCTCGCTGGCCGGGGCGATGCAGCGGGAGCGGACCGCGCTCAAGGTCATGCAGCAGATGCTCGTCGACCGTCGCGACACGCTGACCGTGGACGAGGTGGTGCCGGTCGGCGACTCGTTCGACCACATCGTGCACGGCCGCGACGCGCTCGACCCGCAGCTCGCCGCGCTGTTCAGGTCGGCGACGACCCTGTACCAGGAGAAGCTGCGGCCGATCCTGCTCGCGGCCAACGGGCTGAACGCCGCGGACGTCGACGGCGTCCGGGACCCCGGTGCCCTGCCGCGCACATACCGCGCCGACGACCGGTTGGCCAAGACGCTGCTGCTGTCGGCCGTGGCGCCCAAGGTGCCGGCGCTGCGCGAGCTGACCGCGGCGCGGCTGGCATCGCTCAACCACGGCTCGATCGTCTCGCCGCTGCCCGGCAGCGAGGTCTCGACCGTGCTGTCCAAGGTCCGGGAGTGGGAGCGGCGGATCCCCGAGATCCATGTCGACGGGGACCCGCGCAACCCGGTGATCCGGGTGCAACTGTCCGACGTGGACTACGAGTCGGTGGTGGAGCGGGCAAAGGCGGAGGACAACGAGGGGCGCCGGCGGGAGCTGCTGCGCGAGCTGGTGCGCGAGGCGCTAAGCCTGGCCGGGCGCGAGCCCGACATGCTCGGCGCCTACCAGCACAGCATCGTGTGGCGGGGTTCGCGCCGCGAGGTCGACCTCGTCTTCGGCAACGTGCGCGACGCCGGCTGGCTCAGCGAGGACCACTTCCGGGCCCGGCCCGGCACCTGGCGGGTCGTGATCGACCACCCGTTCGACGAGGCGGGGCACTCGACCGTCGAGGACCTGGCCAGGCTCGACCGGATGGCCGAGGGCGGGTTCTCCTCGCAGACGATCGTCTGGCTGCCGTTCTTCCTGTCCGAGGAGCGGATGACCGACGTGCGCCGCCTGGTCGTGCTCGACTGGCTGCTCGGCGGCTCGGGCGAGCGCTGGACCAGCCACGCCGACCACCTTTCCGAGACCGACCGGGTGCAGGCCAGGGCGATCCTGGAGACCCAGCGGTCCGCGCTGCGCGAGGGCCTGCGACGCGCCGTCCAGCAGTGCTACGGCGCGGCCGCGCGATCACCGGGCACGCTGGCACCGGACGCGGCGCATGACCGGATCCTGGTCAGCCTCTACCCGGGCTTCGCGCCGGCCGCACCGGTCGGGGCCGACCTCGGCGCGGCGTTCGTCAACCTGCTCGACCAGGCCTTCGGCTCGCGCTACCCGGCACACCCGCGGTTCGAGCCGAAGGACGTCGAGGTCACGGTGCGGAACCTGACCGCCGTGTACGAGCACGTCGAGCGGGCCGTCGCCGATCCCGGCGGGCGCGTCCCGCTGGAGGGTGACATCGCCGGCGTCCGCCGGGTGAGCACGGCGCTCGGCGTCGGCACCGTTGGCGAGACGCACTTCGTGTTCGGCGACGACCGGTTCTCGCCGTGGGGGGCCGAGTTCGAGCGGGCGGCGGGTCGCGACGGGCTCAAGCCGCACGACGCGGTGACCGCCGGGCAGGTCCAGGGCTGGATCGCGGCAGTGCGCCCGGAGTACGGCCTGCGGCCCGAGGTCGCCGACCTGGTCGTGCTGGCGTGGGCGGCCTTGCGGCAGCGGGCGTGGTTCCACCACGGGTCGCCGATCCCGCCGCCGCGACCCGGCGCCGTCCGCCCGGAGATGGAGCTGCGCACCCAGCGGCTGCCGGAGCAGGCGCACTGGACCGACGCCGTGCCCAGGGCCGGCGCCCTGTTCGGGATCCTCGGTAACCCGCACCTGACCGCGCACGCCGTCGCGGAACTTGCCGGCAAGATCCGGGCGGAGGCCAACGCCGGCTACGACGCCGCGGCCGCCACGGTGGCCGAGCTGGAGCAGGCGTATCGCCGGCTCGAGCTGCCACTTGACGAGCCGGCCGGCCGGTTGGCGACCGCCCGTGCCGCCGCCGGCCTGCTCGACCGGCTGCGAACGGCCGCAGACCAGGTGCAGGCTGTCGCCGTGCTCGCCGGCGCCCGGCTACCGGCCAGCGACGCCGCCGTCGCGACCTCGATCAAGTTGGCGCACCTGGTGACCGGTGCGCTGTCCGCCTTCCGCTGGCAGTGGCTGCAGCCGCTGCGCGACGGCGCCACCGTGGACGACCCCCGGGGGCGGCA
>DASSUA010000486.1:0-5641 GCA_035707525.1 Pseudonocardiaceae bacterium | reverse complement strand
GAGTCCTGAGGGGGCGAGTTGTCCACAGGAGGGCTGTTATCCACAGGGGGTTGCGGCTGGTGAGGCGCGGGCTGGGCTGGGTGGGGCAGGGTGTTGGTGTGGGAAATGAACCGCTTCCGATTGTGGGGTACGTGCGCCAAGTTCGGCGGCGCATGAAGCTGAGTCAGCGTGAGCTGGCTCAGTACCTGCGGATGCCGCAGAGCACGATTTCGCGGATCGAGGCCGGGACGCGGACGCCGACTATTGCGACGTTCGCGAGGATTCTTCGGCTGGGCGGGTTGAGCCTTGCGGTCGTGGACGAGGAGGGGCGGTTCTGCCCGCCGCTGGAGGAGTTGGCGCAGACGCGGGACTGGGGCGGTCGGCGTTGGCCGGCGCATCTTGGGCTGATCCTCGATCCACAACCCGGAGAGTGGTGGGGTGACGGTTACGGGCTGGTTCGACCGCCGGAGACGGTGCATCGGGACCCGGCAGCCCGGCAGCGGCATCGGGACGTGTTCCACCGGCTGCGGGGAATCGCGACGACCGGGGCCACGCGGGACTGGCGGGATCGGCACGCCCAGGACGCGCAGCGGCTGGCGGCTTGGGACGAGCAGGTAGTGGAGAACCTGGTGAGACGGGCGCGGTTCGAATGTCGCCGACGGCGGCGAGGGCCGGGAGGGGGCGGTTCGAGCACGGGCAACCTGGACGAGCGAGGCGGGTACCGCCCGGGCCGGCTGATGCGGAACCGGGGTGACGCGGGCGCCGGGTGAGGCTGGAAGCGAGTGACATGGAGCCACACCAATACCGCGGGGCCCGGCTCGGGTCGTCGTTGTGCGGGGTGGGGCGGGTAGCGTCGGGCACCGTGCGGGCGATCATGATTCGCGAGCCAGGTGGGCCGGACGTGCTGGAGTGGGTTGAGCGGCCGGATCCGGCGCCGGGGCCGGGCGAGGTGCTGATCGAGGTGGCGGCTAGTGCGCTGAACCGGGCCGACCTGCTGCAACGGCGTGGGTTGTACTCGCCGCCGCCTGGGGTGAGCGAGGTGCCGGGGCTGGAGTGCTCGGGGACGGTGGCGGCGCTTGGTGAGGGCGTGCGCGGGTGGCGGGTTGGCGATCGGGTGTGCGCGCTGCTGGCCGGGGGCGGTTATGCGCAGTGGGTGACGGTGCCGGCGGGTCAGGTGCTGCCGGTGCCGGATGGGGTGGACGTGGCGACGGCGGGTGGGCTGCCCGAGGTGGCGTGCACGGTGTGGTCGAACGTGGTGATGCTGGCGGGGCTGCGGGCGGGTGAGGTGCTGCTGGTGCATGGGGGCTCGGGCGGGATCGGGACGCATGCGATCCAGGTCGGGGCGGCGCTGGGGGCGACGGTTGCGGCGACGGCGAGCGGGGAGCGGCTGGCGGTGTGTGAGCGGCTGGGGGCGAGCATCGTGGTGGATTACCGGGAGCAGGACTTCGTGGAGGTCGTTCGCGCGGCGACCGGGGGGCACGGGGCCGACGTGGTGCTGGACAACATGGGCGCGAGCTACCTGGCGCGCAATGTGGAGGTGCTGGCCGCCGGTGGGCGGCTGGTGGTGATCGGCATGCAGGGTGGGGTGAAGGCGGAGCTGAACCTGGGGACGTTGCTGGCGAAGCGGGCCTCGGTTGCGGCGACCGGCTTGCGGGGGCGGCCGGTGGACGGGCCGGGTGGCAAGGCGGCGATCGTGACGCAGGTTCGGGAGCGGGTGTGGCCGCTGATCACCAGCGGGACGGTGAAGCCGGTCGTGCACGCGACGGTGCCGATGGCCCGGGCCGCGCAGGCGCACCGGATGCTGGAGGAGGGCGGGGTCGTCGGGAAGATCCTGTTGACGGCCTAGGGCGGGCGGCTCAGGCCAGTTCGGCGACGGCGCGGACGAGCTTGCTGACCTCGACTGTGGTGGAGTAGTGGGCCAGGCCCACGACCACGGCGCCGCCGACCTCGCCGATGCCGAGCGCGGCCAGGACACCGTGCAGGCCGGGGTCGGCGAAGGCGCAGACGCCGTTGTTGGCGAGGTGCTCGACGACGTCGGGGGCTTTGACGTGGGAGACGGTGAAGGCGACGGTGGGGACGCGGCGCATGGAGTCGCCGATGACCATCACGTGGCGCAGGGCACGCAGCTCATTGACGAGGTTCACCAGCTGACCGGTCAGATAGGCCCTGACCGACGACATGGACGTGAGGACGCGCTCGCGGCGTGAGCCGGTGGCGGCGTCGTCGAGGCCGGCGAGGTACTCGACGGAGGCGACGAGGCCGGCAAGCAGCGGGTAGGGGTGTGGGCCGGGCTCGAGGCGGTCGGCGCCGCGCGCGTGCGTTTCGAGGGAAAGCGACGGCAGGCGGTCGAGGAGGGCGGGCTGGCGGAAGACCATGGCGGCGATCGGGGGGCCGCCCCAGGCGGAGGCGTTGAGCACGAGGACGTCGGCGCCGAGGGTGGCGATGTCCAGGGGCAGGAACGGGGCGGCGGAGGAGGCGTCGACGACGCAAAGGGTGCCGTGGTTGCCGCTGACCCGTTGCAGGATCGGGCCGAGCTCGGGGCGGGCGCCGACGATGCCGGAGCCTGCGGTGACGGCGACGACCTTGGTGCGCTGGTTGATGAGCTCGTCGTACTGCCAGGCGGGCAGCTCGCACGTCTCGATCTCGACCTCGGCCCAGCGGGCGGTGGCGCCGGCGCGCTGGGCGGCGCGCAGCCAGGGAACGGTGTTGGCCTGCTGGTCGAGGCGGGAGACGACGACCTCGTCCCCGATCAGCCAGCTCTCGCCGAGGGCGTCGGCGAGACGGGCGAGCAGGACGGCGACGCTGGGGCCGAGGACGACACCGGCGGGCTGGCCGCCGACCAGGTCCGCGACGGCGCGGCGGGCGGCGTCGACGATGGCCTCGGCTCGCTGGGAGGCCGGGAAGACGCCGCCGCGGCCGGAGACGGGGGCCCGCATGGCAGTGGAGACGGCGGTGGCCACCTGCTCGGGGACCTGCATCCCCTCTGACGCGTCCAGGTGCACCCATCCGTCGCCGAGTGCGGGAAAAAGCCCTCGCACGCTGGCGACATCGAATGCCATGGCGGACACCGTAGACCGGGCGAGGGAGGGACTTTCGGCCCAGGGTCGGGTTGCGGACCCGGTTCGCGTGGCACCGGGAGGAGAAGCCAGGATGGTGGCATGACGCCCGACGACGAGCAGCAGGTAGTGGTCATCGGCCCGGACGGCCAACCGGTTGCGGCGATGCCGATGCGGCCGGACGGTTCGGACTCGGACGAGGACGACAACAGGTCAGACCTGATGGACATGGTGGAGCAACCCGCCAAGGTCATGCGGATCGGCACGATGATCAAGCAGCTGCTCGAGGAGGTTCGGGCGGCTCCGCTGGACGACGCCAGCCGCAACCGGCTGCGGGCGATCCACCGCTCGTCGATCCAGGAGCTGGAGCAGGGACTCGCGCCGGAGCTGCGCGAGGAGCTGGAGCGGCTGACGCTGCCGTTCAACGAGGACGAGTCGCCGTCGGACGCCGAGCTGCGGATCGCGCAGGCGCAGCTGGTGGGGTGGCTGGAGGGGCTCTTCCACGGCATCCAGACGGCGCTGTTCGCGCAGCAGATGGCCGCGCGGGTGCAGCTGGAGCAGATGCGGCGCGGCGCGCTGCCGCCCGGTTCGAAGCCGGGTGAGCACGCGCACGAGCCGGGGATCGGCCGCGGCCAGTACCTGTAACCGCGCTGGTCATGGCTAGCCGGCGGAGCCAGGAGCCAGGAGCCGAAAGAGCTAGCCGAGCGCCTCTTCGAGCCGGCCGATGCGCTCCTCGTACTTGGCGACGGCGGTGAGCCGGGCGCGCACCCTGGCGTGCTCGGAGCGGACCTCGTCGAGCACCGAGCGGGCCTCGGAGAGCTCGCCGTTCGCCGGTGGCACGAGGCGCTCGGTGGCGACCTCGTCGAGGGTCGTGACACGCTCCTCCAGCGAGGCGATGTGCGGCTCGAGGCGGCGCGTCTCGTCGACGGCGAAGTCGAGCTTGAACTGCAGGTCGTTGATCCGGCCCTCGAGCCGGTCCAGGCGTTGCCAGTGGTCGTCGAGCTGTCGCTGCAGTTCGGTGTGCTGATGGTGGCGCAGCTCGACGATGTCGCGCCGGATGGGCGCGAGCTGCCGGTCGATCCTGGTGTTGACGACGGACAGAACCGGACGCAGCACACGGCGGGCCACCCCGCGCAACGCCTGTGTCATCCTCGTCCTTTCTAAAAGCGGTCAGTGCAGCGCAGCGATCCGGCCCTGCGCGATCCAGCGGCGCAGCAACGCCTGCTCGCGGTCGAGCCGGTGTTCGTGGGTGACCTCGACGGGCGCGCCCCAGGCGTGCGCGAACGTCGACTGGTTGGCGTCGTCGATGATGGAGAAGCCGGCGATCGAGGTCCGCGCGTCGGGGAACAGCTCGGTCAGCACGTACATGCCGAGGGTGCCTGTCGTGGTCCAGGTGGGTTCCCGACGGACATCCATGCCGGCGAGCGCGCAGAGCGGGATGGTCCAGTCGCGGTTGCTCAGCGGCAGGTAGCCCAGGTCCGACGGCCACCAGTCGGGGAACTGCTCGGGCTCCCAGTGCAGGCGGCCCGGCTCGGCCAGCAGGTACAGCCGCCGCCGGTAGTCGCGGAACAGCCAGGGGCTGGCCTTGGTGCCCCGGTGCAGCACGACGACGTCGACACCTCGCCCGTAGGCGGGTTCGTCTCCCGGCCGGTCGAGGGCGAAGCTGGTGGTGCGAACGACCAGGTCGCAGGCGTCGATCGCGGCGGCGCGCTCGGCGCACGGGGGCAGCGGCGCGTTACCCACGACGACGATGCTGCGCACCGGTTCACGCCTGGCGTAGGCGCAGAGCAGGTTGGTCAGCAGGTCGCGGGTCGACGACATCGGCTCGACAAGGTCAGGCAGCATGACGCGCGGACTCTACATCCTGGAAGAGGTGACCGGGCATGACCGCCGCAGCGGCGAGGGTGGTGGCCGTGGTGCCGGCCAGGGGCGGCTCGGTCGGGCTGCCGCGCAAGAACCTGGCAACGTTTCTCGGCCGGCCCCTGGTCGCCCACGCGATCGACACCGGCCGCCGCGCCGGCGTCGACGAGGTGCTCGCGACGACCGACGACGACGAGATCGCGGCCGCCGCCGCTGCGGCCGGGGCGACGATTGTGCGCCGGCCGGCGGAGCTGGCGACGGCGACGAGCCGCACGGTGGACGCGGTGCTGCACGCGCTCGACGAGCGCGCCGAACCCGACGCGACGGTGGTGGTGCTGCTGCAGCCGACATCGCCGCTGCGCACGGCGCAGGACGTGCGGGACTGCCTGGAGCTGCATGCCGGGCGGCCGACCGGCTCGGTGGTGCAGGTGGCGGCGTCCGGCGAGCACCACCCGCTCAAGGCGTGCCTGCTGGTGGACGGCGAGCTGGCCCCGGTTCGCGACTGGCCGGACCTGGAGGCGCCCCGGCAGCTGCTGCCGCCGGTGCTGCGCCCGACCGGGGGCGTCTATGTGGTGCCGGCGGGCGAGCTGCGCCGGCTGCGGCGGTTCTTCGTGCCGAGGGTGCTCGCCCAGCAGATCCCGGCCGAACGCGCGCTCGACATCGACACCGCCGACGACCTGCGCCGGGCCGAGCGGCTGGCTCAGGCCAGGTCGACGAACGGCTTGTAGAGCGGCAGCTTCCACAGC
>DASSUA010000485.1:0-5795 GCA_035707525.1 Pseudonocardiaceae bacterium | reverse complement strand
GACTCGCTGACGGCGCACTACGACCGCGTGGCCGAGGCGGCCGAGCGCGCGCTGCGGGCGGCCGGCCGCGATCCGCTGCGCACCGTCGGCGAGCTGGCCGCCGAAAACCGCGCGCTTCGGCACGCGCTGTGGCGCCTGCGGGAGCGGCAGCTCGTCGAGCGGGAGCGCCTGACCGAAGCGCTCGTGCCCGCGACGGTTGGCAGCGACGTGACCGGTGAGCTCGACCGGCTTCGGGAGCGCAACGCCGAGCTGGACGCCAGGGCGGAGCGGCTGGAGGCCAAGGTTGCGGAGTACGAGCGTGAGCTGCTCGCCTGGCAGCAGACCAAGCTCGTGCGCTGGACCCGGCCACTGCGGCGGGTCTACGCCAGGTGGTTGACCCCGTGACCCTCCCGGGTGGGCGGCCGCGCGTCACGTTCGTCCTGGTCACCTACGGTGGGCGCGAGCTGGTGACGAAGTGCCTCGGGCTGCTCGCCGGGCACACGCGGCAGGCCTACCGGGTGATCATCGTCGACAGCGCGTCGCCGGATGGCACCGGGCAGTGGCTCGCCGAGAATGCCGAGCGGCTCCCCGGCGAGGTGACCGTGCTGCGGATGGCCACCAACCTCGGCTTCGGCGCCGGCTGCAACCTGGCGGCCCGGCATGCGGACACCGAGCTGATCTGCCTGATCAACGCCGACGTCGAGGTCACGGCGGGCTGGCTGGAGCCGCTGCTGGAGCTGCTGGAGCGCCGACCGGCCGCGGCCGCGGTGGCGCCGCTGATGGTCAACCCGGACGGCAGCGTCCAGGAGGCCGGCAGCGTCGTCGGCGGTGACGGCTGGTGCCGCGCCTACGACGCGGCGCAGGACACCCAGTTCGTGCGCGAGGTGGACTACGCGTCGGCCGCCTGCCTGCTCCTGCGGCTGCGCGCGTTCCACGAGGCCGGTGGTTTCTGCCCGGAGTACCGGATCGCCTATTTCGAGGACGTCGACCTCGCCATGGACCTTCGGCGGCGGGGCTGGCAGACGTGGGTGCAGCCGGCGTCCAGGGTGGTGCACGCCCGGCACGGCAGCAGCTCCTCCGAGCGGGCCGCCGAACTCATGCGGCTCAACCACTCGACCTTTCGCCGGCGATGGAGTGACGAGCTGGGGGGGCGCCAACCGGTGGTGGGCCTCGACGAGCATCCCCACCGGTTGTGGTGGCTTCGCGACCGGCCCGCGCCGTACCGGGTGCTGCTCGTGGACGACCGGGTGCCGCAGCCCGACCGGGGTCGTGGCGACCCGCGCACGGCGGCCGTCCTCGATTGCTGGCGGTCGGCCGACCCGCGGGCCAGGGTCACGTTCTTCGCGGCATCGCCCGAGCGCGCCCGCCAGTACGCTCCCGCGCTGCGGGCCCGCGGCATCGAAGTGGTCTGGGACGAACCCGACGCGGCCGCGTGGTCGCGGCGCCGCCGGGGCCTCTACGACGTGATCGTCGTGTTCCGCCCGCACAACTTCGCCGGCCCGGGCAGGGCGATCGCGCAGGCCCAGCCGCAGGCGGTGCGGGTCTACGACTCGGAGGCGCTGTTTCACCGCCGGCCGCAACAGCACTTCGCCACCGCCACGGATCCCGAGCGAAGGCGCGCCCTCGCCATCGAGGCCGACCGGTTGCGGCGGCAGGAGGTGGAGGCCTTCACCTGGGCCGACGTGGGCGTGTGCGTCAGCGAGGACGAGGCACGCTGGGCGCGCCGGATCGCCCCGGCGACGCCGGTGCATGTCGCCTGTTATCCCGTTGACGTGCCGGCCACCGTCCCCGGCCGCCAGGAGCGGCGGGGCATCGTCTTCTTCGGCGGGTTCGACTCGACGCCCGGCACGCCTAACGAGCTCGCGGTGCTGGAGCTCGCCGATGAGGTGTTTCCGGCGTTGCGCTCGCGCGACCGCCGGCTCACCCTGCGAGTCGTCGGCTCCGATCCGTCGCCGGCGGTGCTCGAGCTTGCCGGACGTGACGGCGTTGCGGTGCTCGGCGCGGTTCCCGACCCGCGGCCGGTGCTCGGCTCGGCGCTGCTGCACGTGGTACCGATGCGTTACGGCGCCGGAGTGAAGATCAAGTTTGTCGACTCCATGGCGGCCGGGCTGCCGTTCGTCACCACACCCGTTGGCGGCGAGGGCCTGCACCTTGGTGCGATCGGCAGGCATCTGGTGGGGGCCTCGAACGCCGAGCTGATCGAGCTGTCGCAACGGTTGCTCGCGGACGCCGGGCTGTGGACCGACGTCCAGCGGGCGTTGCTGGACATCTGCCGGGAGCACTTCTCCGCCCGGCGGTTCACCGAGTGCATGGCCGCGGTGCTCGCCGACTGCGCGGTGCCGGTGCCGGCGGTCCTACCGGCCGGCTGACCCGGACCGGTCGAGGCCCGGTCAAGGCCCGGTCAAGGCAGCACCGGCGGGCGCAGCCGGCCGCGGCGCAAGGCCGTCCAGCGCATCGCCGCGGCGAGCAGATAGCGCTCGGCACCGGCGGTCTCCGCGCGAGCCTCGGCGGCGATCGTGAGCAGCGGTCGCACATCGTCCTCGATCCGGGCGAGCTCACCGAGCCGCGAACGCACAGCCGGCGACAGCTTCCCGCCGTCGCGCAGCAGCAGGACGGTGGCGAACTGGGCAACCCGGCGCAGCTCGTGCTCGGCGACGGCCTCCAGTTCGGCGCCGCGCTCCGTGGGCAGGCCGAGCCGGCCGACGGCCCGCCGCAGCCGGCCGGGAACGGGAGGCAGGCCCTCGTCGAGCCGGCCGTCCCGGTGGCCGGTCACGGCCTGCTGGTGCTGCCGGTAGGAGTACAGCGGCCGGTCGACGTACTCGAAGCGACCTCCTGCCAGCGCGGCAACGCCGGTCCACTGGTCGTGGAACGCCGACGGCGTACCCGGGGGGAACGGCAGCACCCGCTCGCGGACGACATCGGCCCGCAGCATGCTTGCGGCCCCGGTGACGGTGTTGAGCAGCAGCAGCGAGTCGAGATTCCACCACTGGTTGCACCGCCGCCGCCAGAACGAGGGGGCGATCGGGCCGCCCTGCCGGTCGATCAGCCGCATGTCGGAGTAGGCGAGCGTGACTTCGGGGTCGTCCAGCCGCGAAAGCAGCGTGCCGATCTTGTCTGGATCCCAGATGTCGTCCTGGTCGCACAGGGCGATCGCGTCCGCGTCGGCGGGCGCCAGCGCCAGCGCGCGCTCGAAGTTGCGGTAGAAGCCCAGGCGCGACCCATTCGGGACGATGACGAACCGGTTGTCGCCCTGGGTGAGCCGGCGCAGGGTAGCCACGCCCTCGTCGCCCGAGCAGTCATCGCTGATGACACACACCCAGTTGGCGTGCTGCTGCCTTCGTAGCGAGTCCAGTTGCTCGGCGAGCAGCACCGGGTCCGGTCGGTAGCTGGCGAGGCACACCGCGACCCGCGGCCCATCCGCGGGCCAGCGCGCGTCGACCGGCTCGATGTCCGGTCGCGGGACCACCCGCAGCGGCGGCAGCTCACGCCGCAGGGTCGTGCCGTCGCTCAGCTCGACCAGCACGGCCAGCGGGATTTCGCCGGCGGTGGCGACCCGGGGAAGCGGCACCCGCGCCAGGACGCCGCTGCCCATCGGAGCGGGTACGGCTTCGGCGCGCAGGGTCTGTGCGACATCGGGCCGCAGGTAACCCCGGCGCACGGCGACGTCCCGCTCGCCGGCGAGCAGCCGGACCGTGCGCACCCCGATGCCGGAATGGCAGACCCACCCGCGCAGCTCCACGACCTGACCGGCGCCGACCACCACCGGCTCGGGCGGAACGGGCAGGTCGAACAGCAGGCCGGCGTCCCTGGCCGAGGCGGCCGCCCGGCGGTACCGCCCGGCGACGCGGCCGGTCACCGGTGCCAGCCGCTGCACGCCGTCCGGCTCGGCGCCCGGCCTGGCCAGGGCAAGGTCGCGCAGCCCGCGGACGAGCCGGCCGGTCGGCCAGACCAGCCGGCGCCCGATCCGCACCACCCGGGAGCGTTCCAGGGTCTGGAGCCTGGCCGCCGCCTTGGCCGCCTGCGCACGAGCCGCCTCGGACTCCGCAAGCGCCGCCAGCCGGCCGGCCTCGGCCTGCTCCGCCGCCTGCCAGGCGTGCCGCGCCTCCCGGACGGTGGTGGCCAGCTCGCGGAAGGCGAGCCCGATCCGGTCGTCGGTGACCTCGGCCTCGGCGCGGACGACCGCGAGCTCGTGACCGGCCCGGTGCAGGCGATCGGTCAGCTCGTCGGCGCGTGAGCGCTGCTGCGCCAGCTCCTCCAGCAGCGCCGCCTCCCGCTCGGCAAACCACGCCTTCGCCTCCTCGGCGACCCGCTCGGCGCGCAGCCTCGCGGCGTGCTCGGCCCGTAGCGCCGCCAGCCCGCCGGCGAGCTGCCACAGCGGCGGTGGCCGTTCGGCGGTCGAGTCGGCCTCGATGCCGGCGGCGATCTCGGCCGCCGGGCGGCCGGTCACGAGCTCCTGCAGCTGTGCCTCGGCCGACACCAGCTCCGGCCACCTCGCTCGCAGGGCGCCGGCGAGCTCGACGGGCTCACAAAGCCGCCGCAGCAGGTCGCGAATGGTGCGGCAGGCCGGCCAAGGCAGCGGCGCGTGATTGTGCAGGGCCTCCTTGGCGAACTCCAGCAGGGCGCGCAGCATCGCCAGCTCGGCGTCGACCGCGTCGCGGGCGTGCCACTCCAGGTCCACCCTGCTGATCCCGCCGTCCGGGTCGACGATCAAGTTCCCGGGGTGGATGTCGAGGTGGTCGCCCGGCAGCACCTCGACCTCGCCGGGGCGCGGCAGGAAGGGGTGCGGCCGCAGCCCTTCATTTGAACGCGGCCCTTCGGTGCACACCGAACGCCAGATGCGCAGCAGCTGGTCGAGCCGGTCGAGGTCCCCGGTCCGCATGGCGTCCAGCAGCAGCGCATCCATGGGCCGGCCGGCGCGCAGCGGTTCGGTGCCGGTGTGCCGCTGGCTCAGCCACGGGTTGGCAACGCCGCCGCCACGGTGCACGGTGCGCAGCTGGCCGTCCCGGTCCAGCCGCCGCACCCGCCGCCAGCCGGCCCGGCGGGCGCCGCTGACCAGCCACGCCAGGCCCGGCTCGGCCGCGTCCGCGAGCGCCCGCGGCGACCGCGCCGCGAGCACCAGAAAGGACGGGGCGACGTCCGGACCGATCCCCTGCTCGACGGCGAGCTGGTAGGCGATCCGGCCCGACACGGCGGCGTCATTGCCGCCGAACGTGCCCTGCAGCGGGTCCCGAACCAGCTTCTCGACCAGCTCCGCCGCGGCGCGCAGCGCCGAGGTGGAGGTCGTGGCGGCGAACGCGGCCTCGTCGAGCACCACCCGCGGCAGCTTGTAGTCGGGAAACGGCAGCAGCCACCGCTGTGCGGGCAGCCCGGCCGCCCGCAGCATCCCGGACAGCGCCCGCCGCGACCACGTTCTCGGCACCGGGTCGGGCCCCGGGTAGTCGGCGAGCCCCGTCCAGGCCTTTCCGTGGTGATCCTCCACGCCCCCCAGCAGGTATTTCAGCCCGAGCTGGTTCTCGATCGCGAGCACAAGCACGCCGTACTCGGCCAGCGCGCCGGCCGCGCCGGCCAGCACCGCGGCGGCCCCGTCCGCATACCGCTCGCTGTACTCCAGCACGCCGCACATCAGGATCAGGTCGTACGGCTCGGCGCCGGTGAGCGCGCCGGGCAGGTTGGCCGTCGAGACCGTCACGTTGGCCAGGTCTCGGCAGCGTTCCCTGGCGGCCTCCGCGCGCTGCGGCGCGCCCTCGATGCCGTGCACCAGGAGCCCCGCCTCACCCAGTGCCCTGGTCAGCACGCCGGAGCCGCAGCCGACGTCG
>DASSUA010000484.1:0-2238 GCA_035707525.1 Pseudonocardiaceae bacterium | reverse complement strand
GCTCGGCAAGCCGTACGTGTGGGGGTCGATCTTCCGGTTCGACGGGCAGGCGAGCGTGTTCTGGGCCGAGCACGGCCCGTGCTACCGCTGCCTCTACCCGGAGCCCCCGCCGCCCGGCATGGTGCCCTCGTGCGCCGAGGGAGGGGTGCTCGGCGTGCTCTGCGCGTCGGTCGGGTCGATCCAGGTGACCGAGGCGATCAAGCTGCTGACCGGCACCGGCCAGCCACTGGTCGGCCGGCTGATGGTCTACGACGCGCTGGAGATGACGTACCGCGCCATCAAGGTGCGCAAGGACCCGTCCTGCGCGGTGTGCGGGGAGAACCCGACGGTCACCGAGCTGATCGACTACGACGACTTCTGCGGCGCGCTGTCCGAGGAGGCGATGGCGGCGGCAGCGGACTCCACGATCACCGTGCAGGACCTGGCCGAGTGGCGCGCGGCCGGCAAGGACTTCCTGCTCGTGGACGTACGCGAACCGGCCGAGTACGAGATCGTGCGCATCCCCGACTCGGTGCTGGTCCCCAAGGGCGAGATCGTCTCCGGCGAGGCCCTGGCCGAGCTGCCGCAGGACCGGCAGATCGTGCTGCACTGCAAGTCGGGTGTGCGCTCTGCCGAGGCGCTGGCGGCGCTGAAGGCGGCCGGCTTCCGCGACGCCGTGCACGTCCAGGGCGGAGTCGGAGCCTGGGTCAAGCAGATCGACCCGTCCCTGCCCTCCTACTGAGCCGGCCCGGACCGGGCCGCTCGTACTGGCTGACCTACCGAGGGCTGGCAGCGCCCGACCTGGGTAACCTACCGCCGTGGTCGACATCGAAGCCGCCATGGGGTTCGTGGTGGCCAAGGGGGACGCGGTGGACCGCGCCCGGCTGGGCTGGTTGCGGGCGGGGATCGTGCCCGACGAGGAGGCGCTCGCCAACGCCGAGATCGGGCAGACGCCCGAGGGCGGCTGGCCGGCGTTCTGGGCCGGGCACGTCGCCTCGGTCGACGCCACCTGCTTCCGCCTCGCCGAGCTGGACGACCTCGGCGCGGTGAGCCGGCCGGCCGCCCGCCGCGCGATGGACTGGCTCGCCGCCCGCCAGGGCCCGGACGGCAGGTGGGAGGAGGATCCGGCGCTGGCTGGCGTCGCCCCGCCGTGGGCGACGCCCGGCGACCCGGAGGCCAGCCTTTACCTGACCGCCAACGCGACCTTCTGGCTGACCGTGGGCGGGTTGGAGGCCCGCGCCGCCGGGCCGCTGGACGCGCGGGTCGGCGGGGTCTACGCCGGGGTCGTGGCCAACGGGGCCAAGGCCCTCGCGACCACCCTGCGGGCCGACGGCAGCTGGCCGTCGTTCCTGGTCACCGGCTGGCTCGGGGCTGCCGTGCTGCACCGGCAGGAGATGTTCTACGAGTCCGCGCAGATGCAGACCGTGCTCGCCGAGCGGCTGCCCGGCATGAGCGCGGCCGACGCCGCCTGGCTCGCCGCCTCGCTGCGCCGGGTCGGCATGTCCGCCGACGACCGCCTGCTCGTCGCCGCCCGCCGCCGCCTGTCCGAGACCCAGCGCAGCGACGGTGGCTGGCCGAGCGACGACGGCGAGCAGTTCGACGTGCACGCCACCCTCCAGGTCATCCGAGCCTACGGGCGCACCTGACCGGACCCGGTCACCACATACTTGGTGGAGGTGAGCTCGGGCAACCCCATCGGGCCGCGGGCGTGCAGCTTCTGGGTGGAGATGCCGATCTCCGCGCCGAAGCCGAGCTCGCCGCCGTCGACGAACCTGGTCGACGCGTTCACCAGCACCGCCGCCGCGTCGACCTGGGCCACGAACGCCCGGGCCGCCTCCAGCGAGCCGGTGACGATCGCCTCGCTGTGCCCGGTGCCGTACCGGCGGATGTGCGCCACCGCCGCGGCCAGCGACGGCACCACCGCGGCGGAGAGGTCCAGCGACAGGTACTCGGCGGCGTAGTCCTCCTCCGTCGCCGGCACCACCGCCGCCGAGTACCGCCGTACCGCCTCGTCCCCGTGCACGGTCACGCCGGCCTCGGCCAGCGCGGCCAGCGCCCGGGGCAGGAACGCGCCGGCCACCGCCGCGTGCACCAGCAGCGACTCGGCGGCGTTGCACACCGAAGGCCGCTGGGTCTTCGCGTTGAGCAGGATCGGCAGCGCCAGGTCCAGGTCGGCCGCTGCGTCGACGTAGATGTGGCAGTTGCCCACGCCGGTCTCGATCACCGGGACCGTGGACTCCTCCACCACCGAGCGGATCA
>DASSUA010000483.1:0-2212 GCA_035707525.1 Pseudonocardiaceae bacterium | reverse complement strand
GAGGTGCGCAACGAGTTCCCGTCGGCGGCACCGGGCGCTCCCGCGTTCGGCTGCAACCAGGGGTACGACAACGACGAGGCGGTGTGGGAGCGGCTGGGCGGCTCGGCGCCGCTGCGCTGGCTGGGCCGGCGCATGATCGTGCGCTCCAGCAACCTGGCCACCAACATCTGCCTGACCGCTGCCGGGCTCGACGCGGTGGCGCGGGTGTGGCGGCTGGCCGGGGCCGCGCACAGCGTGGTCGGCCGGTGCATCGAGGACACCGCGGCGAGCGAGGCCGGCATCACCAACCTGGTCACCGCGGCCGACCTCGCCGCGTTACTCGGCGCGATCGCCACCGGCGCTGGCGGGCCCGACGGAGCCGCAAGCAGGCTCGCCGGACCGGGGTCGTGCCGGGAGATGCTCGACGTGCTGCTGGCCCAGGAGGGCCGGGACGACCTCGCCGCCGGCCTGCCGCCGGGTACCCGGGTCGCCCACAAGGGCGGCTGGATCCGCGGCATCCGGCACGGGGCCGGGGTCGTCTACCCGGCCGACACTCCGCCCTATGTCATCGTGTGCTGCGCCTCCACCCCGCTGGCCCGGAACGAGGCCGGCGACGAGGCGTGCCGGCTGGTCGCCAGGGTGGCGGCCGCCAGCTGGGCCGACCGGCACGCCCTGAGCAGCTGAGCCGTCCACGAACAGCTCGCAGGTCACTCCAGCAGGTTCGCCCGCAGCGCCTGGAACACCCCGTCGTCGAGGCCCAGGCCGTCGCGCAGGTACGCGTCGAACCCGCCGTACACCCGGTCGACCTCGGCGTAGGCCGCGTCGAGGTAGTCGATGCGGGCCTCGAGCACCGGGCGGATCGCGTCCTCGTCCACCTCCGGCCGGCGCGCTCGCATCGCATCGAGGATGGCCGCATTCGTCGCTACCGCCGCGGTGTTGGTCTGCAGGTAGTCCACGGTGATGTCGGCCCGGTGCACGCCGAGCACGGTCAGCACGATCGCCGAGAGCCAGCCGGTGCGGTCCTTCCCGGCCGAGCAGTGGATGAGAGCCGGCAGCGCGTCTTCGTCGGCGAGCACGCGCACCGCCGCCGCCAGGCTGTCCCGGGCCGACTCGCCGGTGACGAACCAGCGGTAGATGGCGGTCATCGCGCCCGGCGTGCCCTCCTCTGCCAGCGCCTCGTACCCGTCGAGCTGGTGACCCAGCATCACCGCTGAGACGTAGGTGAACACGGGGTGCGCCGGGTCGTAGACCGGCAGGGCGGTCACCGCCGGCGCCGGGTCGGCCGGCAGCCGGTCCGGCGGGGCGAGCACGACCTCGCTGACGTCGCGCAGGTCGATCACGCGAGCCAGCCGGAGCTTGCTCAGGACGGCCACGTCGTCGTCGGTGAGCCGGCTCAGCGCGCTGGTGCGCAGCACGCGTCCGCGCCGGACCCGGCGGCCGTCGGTGGTCTCCAGGCCACCGAGGTCGCGCGAGTTCGGCGCCCCGACCAACCCGAGCCCACGCTCCACCTGACCGTCCTTCCTTGCCGCGCTGACGCGGCCCGGGAACCGTACCCCGACGGCTCGCGTCCTAGCCAGGACGACTTGGAGGTCCCATGCGCACCCGCCCACTCGCCGCCATCCTGCTGGTCCTGCTCGCCGGTGCTCTGCTCGCTGGCACTACCGCTTGCGCCCGCACACCGGAGACCGGGCCGGACTCGGGACCCGGCGCGCCGTCGGCCCAGCCGGAGCAGGGCGCCGACCGGTCCGCCGCCATCTACGCGGCCGTGCTGCGCCGCTACCTCACGACCGGCGACCACTCGTTCGGTGACGGGCACCGGTTCGCCACCGTCTACGTGCTCGACCACGCGGTGACCGGGGCGGGCGACCCGATGCGCACCACAACCTCCGGGGAGAGGAAGCCGATCCCGGAGGACATCCAGCACGCCGTGGTGCAGTCCCTGGCGGACCTCGGTGCGGTGGAGTTCGTGGCCGCCCGCGACGACGTGGTGGAGACCGCGAACGGCTGCGAGCGGGTGCGTGGCGACCGCGCCGTCCTGGTCACCCTCGGCCCGCTGCCGGACCGGGGCGACCGGGTCGAGGTCGGGGTGTACGGCTTCGTCGCCTGCCTCGCCGCGACCTGGCTGACCTACGTCGTGGAGCGCGGCGGATCCGGCTGGGCGGTGAAGGGCACCACCGGCCCGGTCGCGATCTCCTGACCGGCGCACGCTACGGGCCCAGCGCCGGGCTTCGCA
>DASSUA010000482.1:0-3037 GCA_035707525.1 Pseudonocardiaceae bacterium | reverse complement strand
GGGACCTGGAGCGGCTGCGAAGCGCGTGATTGGTTGTGTTCGACGAGGGCTTCGTTTCGTCATGTGACGAAATAGGCAGCGGCCGGTAGGTGCCGGGGGGTAAGGCGATCAGTGTGCTTCGCATGCGACGGGCGCTTGCTTGCCCCGCCAGTGCAGGGCGGCCGGGACCCTTGCCGCGGCATACGCCCGCTGAGCGGATGCGGTACTGGGATGTTCGATCTCGACCGGCATGGCTGGAGGGGCGGCATCGTGGCTGGAACGGCGCGACACGCACGGACGGCGATGCGGGTTCGAGCGAGCGGCACTGGACAGCCGAGGCTCGCTGTGCGCTAGCGCGCAACATGCGTACCGAAACGGACGACACGCGTCATCAAGTGGACGACATGCGGGCGTTGTGGTGTGCCGATAAGGCACATTATGTCAGCTAGGTGGTGGGATGGGGAAGCTATAGGGTGGCGGCCGAGATGACGCTCCCCTCGGTGTTGGTTCGCCCTGCGACGGTTGACGATGTCGATGCGATTGTCGAGGTGCACATCCGGGGGCGCATCGCCTACTACGACGGGTTTCTGCCGCCCGACCAGCTTGCCGCGGACAACGAGAACCTGCGGATGCAGCGGCAGGTGTACGCGCGGCGCATCGGCAGCCGGGGCTTCACGGTGCTGGTGGCCGAGCACGAGTCGAAGATGGTGGGGTTCGCCCTGATGGGGCCCTGCCACTACCCCGATCCGCACCCGTCGACGATCAGCGAACTGCGGGAGATGTACGTCGATCCCGAGCAGCTGCGCACCGGGATCGGGGCGCAGCTGCACGCCGGTGTGGTGGCGGCGTGGCAGGCGGCGGCGGTCGAGTCGGCGCGGTTGTGGGTGTGGGAGTTCAACCAGCGGGCCAGGGCGTTCTACGCGAGCCAGGGCTGGGAGTCCGACGGCCACTGCCGGCCGGATGATCCGCGCATGGGCAAACATCGCATGCTCGGGTACCTGCTGACGATCGACTAAAGACGGTCGCCGCACTTCGTCCTCTGGGCTGGGCTGATTTGCCTGTAACGTTTCGCGGCCGGCCTGGTGCCGCAGTGGCACGTTCTACCCGGCGTGACGGCAAGCCGCGCCCAGGCGCAGCTTCCGGAGTTCCTGTGACGCTCAGTGACTTCACCGTGGCCGTGGGAACCACTCGGCAGCGATGATCATGAGGCCGCCCTTTCGTGTCCGGCCCGCCGGGTCATGATCGTCGTTTCGGTGCCACCAACCGCGCTCAGCGCGGCTCACCGCACCGAAACGGTGATCATGAGCTCGCTCCGACCGTCGCGATCACGGGATGCGTCGAAGCAGTTACCGATCGCCACCGCGGGGAGGAACGGCCGGCGGGATGGGCGCAAGCTGGTCACGGAGCCGACCAGCACGCGGTGAAGATCGCTGACAGGTGTGGCTCCGTTGAAGGGCCGGGCACCTTGTCGTGTTGCCGTCAAGCGGGTACTCGTCGTCGAGACCGGGTCGCTACCGGTGACGGTTGCACGCAGGACCGAGGCGGCGGAGGACCGTCCCCCAGAAGGGCCACACCCATCGCTGGAAGTGTGCGGTCACCATGCAATGCCCGCCGGACGGATCGTGCACCGCTTGAGACCAAGCCGCCTTGCGAATGCATCCGGCTGGATCACCGGCCGCCGGCCCTGTCCGCGGGCGGTAATGCGTTGGCGCCGACGCGCCGACGCGACGCATACTCGCGCCATCATGGACAGCTGACATCACCCCCGTGCCCGCGCTCGGCGGCAATGCCCGGCGGGCGCTTCCCTACTCCCCCGGCGGTGGTGTCAATGTCAGCGATCGCGCACCTGCGCGCACAGGATCTGGTCAAGGGTTACCGCGGGCGCCGCGTGCTCGACGGCGTCTCGGTGACCGCCTCCCCCGGCCAGCGGCTCGGGCTGGTCGGCGAGAACGGGGTCGGCAAGTCGACGCTGTTGCGGCTGCTGGCCGGCGTCGAGGAACCCGACCATGGCGAGGTCGTCCGCCCGGCCGACACCGGCCACCTGGACCAGGAGCTGCCGTGGCCGGGCGACACGACCATCCGAGGCGTTGTTGACGACGCGCTCGCCGACGTGCGGGCCGCGCTGCGGCGCCTCGACGAGCTGGGCGGACGGCTGGCCGAAGCGCCGGGCCCGGCGGCGCTCGCCGAGTACGGCGAGGTGCTGGAGTGGGCGCAGGCGGCCAACGTGTGGGACGCCGAGCGCCGGGCGCGGTTGGTGCTCGACGGCCTCGGGCTGGGTGCGCTCGACGAGCGCCGCCGGCTCGACACGCTCTCCGGTGGGCAGCGCAGCCGGCTCGGCCTGGCGGCGCTGCTGATCCGCCGGCCGCGGGCGCTGCTGCTCGACGAGCCGACCAACCATCTCGACGACGACGCGGTGCGCTTCCTGACCGGCCACCTTCGCCGCCTGCCCGGCGTCGTGGTCGTGGCCCGCCACGACCCGGTGTTGCTCGACGAGGTGTGCACCGACATCTGTGACCTCGACCCGGCGCGGCACGGGCTGACCCGCTACGGGGGCAGCTACTCGGATTATCTGCGCGCCAAGCGCGCGCAGCGGCGGCTCTGGGAGCAGGCGTGGACGGCGCGGCAGGAGCAGCTCGCGCAGCTGCGGGTGGCGGTGGCGACGACGGCGCGGCGGGTCGCGCACGACCGGCCGATCCGGGACAACAACAAGGTTGCCTACGACCGGCATGGCGAGCGTGTGCTCAGCTCGGTCTCCAGCCGGGTTCGCAACGCGCGGCAACGCCTGGAGGGCCTGCTCGCCGACCAGCTCCCGAAGCCGCCCGCGCCGCTGCGGTTCGCCGGGGAGCTCACGGCGCCGGTGGCATCGGACGTGCCGACCGGGCCGGTGCTTGCCGCGCGCGGGGTGCGGGTGCCCGGGCGGCTGCGGCTCGCCGAGCTGGACGTGCCCGCCGGCGGGCGGCTGCTGGTCACGGGGCCCAACGGGGCGGGCAAGTCGACGCTGCTGCACGTGCTGGCCGGGCGGTTGCGGCCGGCCGAGGGCTCGGTGCGCACGCCGCCG
>DASSUA010000481.1:0-19993 GCA_035707525.1 Pseudonocardiaceae bacterium | reverse complement strand
CCGAAGTGCGGCGCGGCGGCGTAACCGCGCCCCGGAACAGGGCCAACTCGCCATGCTCCTCGCCATCGCCACCGGGCTGCCCCGGCTCGCGGACCAGTTGCTGCCGCGCCTGGCGGCGACCGGTTCCGGCCAGCGCACCCTCCGCGCGGTTCTAGGTGACCCGCCGACCATCGAGCCCAACGAAGAACACGCCAGGCTCGATGCCTGGCTAGCTGAACATCCCAGCTGGAACGACGTGTCGTTGGCCGATACCGATCACTGGATCGAGCTCATCCTTCGCTTCCGTTTCGGCCGGGGCCCGGCAGCCTGACCAGACAGGTGGGCTTTGAAGCGCCGGGGATGCCGGATTGTCGGCACGTTCCGTTACGGTCGCTGTAACCGGCCGATCGTGGACAGCGTCGTCGTGAGGGGAGCACCAAAGATGCGTCTTCGCCTGCTGCTGACCGCCGTGATGCTGCCGCTGGCGATGGTGGTCGGCCCGGTACCGGTGGCACCGGTCGCGGTCGCCGACACGACCGGGTGCGACCCGGTCGACCCGGCGGCGTGCCTGCTGCCGTTCCCGAATGACTACTTCACGGTCGCGGACACGACGAAGGCGACCGGGATCAGGGTGAGCTTCGACCGGTCCTGGATGCCGCGCAACGCGCTCGGGACGGCGATCAACCCGAGCGAGTGGAACCGCAGCGACGGCTTCTCGCCGGGTTCGATGCTGCTGACGCACGTGCCCGGGCTGAACCTCGGGGTGACCGGGGCCGCGCCGGTGACCGACATCGGCCGCTCGCTGGCGCCGGACGCGCCGATCGTGCTGATCAATACCCGGACCGGGCAGCGGCATCCGTACTGGGCCGAGCTGGACGCGAACGCCTCCGACCCGAGGCGCCAGGCCCTGATCATCCGGCCGGCGCGCAACCTCGACGAGGCGACCAGGTATGTCGTCGGGCTGCGCAACCTGCGCGACGGCGCCGGCAACCCGCTCCAGCCCAACCCGGTGTTCGCCGCGCTCATGCAGCCGCAGCCGCCCGCGGACCCGGCTCTGCAGCGGCGCTGGCAGTACGCGCAGCGGGCGCTGGGCTCGCTGGCCGCGGCCGGCGTCGACCCGGCCGGGCTGTACCTGGCCTGGGACTTCACCGTGGCGAGCCGGCGCGGACTCACCGAACGCATGCTGCACATGCGCGACGAGTCGTTCCGCCAGCTCGGCAGCCGGGCGCCGACATACACGATCGACTCGGTCACCAACTACACCCCCGAGCAGGATCCGCTGATCGCCAGGCAGGTCAACGGCACCCTGGTGGTCCCGGGTTACCTCGACATCCCGCTCGGTCCGCCCGGATCGCGGCTGAGCCTCAACTCGAGCGGGCTCCCGACCCGAGGGTGGCTGAACTTCCAGTTCGCCGAGTTCATCTGCAACATCCCGCGGTCGGCGACCGCGACGAACCCGGCGCGGCCTGCGCTGTACGGGCACGGCCTGCTGGGCGATCCCGCGGAGATCAACTCGGGTGCGCTCAGGCAGTACATGTTCGAGTCGAACACGATGTTCTGCGCGACGCCGTGGATCGGGATGGCGACCGGGGACGTGCCCAACGTCGTGGTCGCGCTCGCCGACATGTCGCAGTTCCCGTCGATCCCCGACCGCTCGCAGCAGGGCTTCCTGGACTTCCTGTTCCTGGGCCGCGCGATGATCCACAGCGGTGGGTTCGCGGCCAACGGGGCGTTCCGCGACGGATCCGGCCGGCCGCTGGCCATGACGGGGTCGGGCAGCCTGGTGTACATGGGTAACAGCCAGGGCGGGATCCTCGGCGGCGCGCTCACCGCGCTCGCGCAGGACTTCACCCGCTCGGTGCTCGGGGTGCCGGCGATGAACTACTCGACGTTGCTGAACCGCAGCGTGGACTTCGACCAGTTCCGGGTCGTGTTCGACAACAGCTACAGCGACAAGCTCGACCAGCAGCTGGTCTTCGCGCTCATGCAGATGGTGTGGGACCGCGGCGAGGCCAACGGGTACGCGCACCACCTGACCACCAACCCGCTGCCGAACACGCCGCAGCACCGGGTGCTGCTGATCGAGGCGCTCGGCGACCACCAGGTGGCGAACATCGCGACCGAGGTCGAGGCGCGGACGATCGGAGCGCGGGTCCGCCAGCCGGCAGTGGCGCCGGGGCGCAGCCTCGACGTCGTCCCGTTCTGGGGCATTGAGGCCGTGCCGACCAACCCGTACGCCGGCTCGGTGCTGCTGATGGTCGACAGCGGCTCCCCGCTGCCGCCACCGACCAACCTGCCGCCGCGCGACGGGGCCGACCCACACTCGCATCCGCGCAACTCACCGGCCGTCCGGCTGATGAGCGCGCTGTTCCTGAGCACCGGCGAGTTCGTCGATCTGTGCGGGACGGGCACCTGCACCGCCCCGCCAGGCTGAGGTAGTTCGGACTGGGGCAGGCAGGTTCAAGACCGCGCGAGATTCAACAAGTGCCGCGCAACAGGGCGGCGGTCGCTCCGGTGTTGGCCGGCCCGCCGGTGGTCCCGGAGTCGCCACCGGCGGGCAACCGGTCGGCAACCGGGTGCGTGGAGGCGTCCTCGGTGCTGGCGAGGTGGTCGCCGTGCTTGCCGGCCACGAGCCTGCGAGCGCGGCCCGGCACGGGATCTTCCTGGCCGGGTTGCTGCTTATGCTGGGTGTGACCCTCTCGCCGAGGTGACGGCCTCAGGTTTGGCCACCGGGGGCACGGCGGGGAGGTTCAACTCGGCGAGAAGGTTGGTCCCCGCGTGGATGAGACGCGCTCGATCGGAACCCGTATCCGCGAGATCCGTACCTGGCGGCGCAAGTCGCTGTCGGCTGTCGCTGGCCTGGCCGGCATCTCTCCGTCGTACCTGTCGATGATCGAGCGGGGGCAGCGCGCCGTTGACCGTCGCACGCTGGTGGCGGCGCTGGCGGGTGCGTTGCAGGTGGCGCCCAGTGAACTGCTGGCGGAGCCGTTCCCCGCGCGTGATCCGATCACCACGGGCGCGCATGCCGGCATCGAGCAGATCGCGCACGTCCTAGCGCACAACCGCCTGAACCACCCATACAAGGAGCAGCCGCGGCCCTGGCCCCAGGTGCATGCCGAGTTGCGGCGCTTCCTCGGCGAGCTGGTGCCCGCCTGCGACTACCTGGTGCAGGCGGTGATGCTGCCTGAGCTGATCGAGGACCTGTACGCCACGCACGCCACCGACCCGGCGCACCGCCGGGAGGCGCTGGTCGGCTTGATGTACGCGCTGCAGCATGCGGCCGCGCTGTTGAAGAACCTCGGGGCGCACGGCGCGCCGTACCTGGCCGCGCTGCACATGCGGTACGTGGCCGACGAGCTGGAGGAGCCGGCCTGGGTGGGCGCCGCGGAGTGGCGCATGGGCCAGTCCTCCGGCGGCGACCGGTCTCGCATGCTTGCCGTGTCGCGGCGCGCCGCCGCCCAGCTGGCCGACGAGACCGACCTCCGGGGCCGCCAGGCGTACGGCATGCTGCACCTGAATGCCGCGCTGGCCTCAGCCACGCTCGGCCGGGCCGACGATGCCCGGACCCACCTGGACGAGGCGCGCGAGATGGTGACCGCCACGGCGGGCGCCGAGGACTTCCTGGACATGCACTTCGGTGCGACGAACTGGGCGGTGTGGCGGGTGGCTGTCGGGGTCGAGCTCGGCGAGGGACCTCGTGTGGCCGAGATCGGCCGCAGCGTCGACGTCTCGACGCTGCCGGCGGCCGAGCGCCGGGGAATGTTCTACGGCGACATGGCGCGCGGGCTGGCCCAGAGCAGGCAGCACCGGGACCAGGCGGTGTCCATGCTGCTGGCCGCCGAGCACGCCGCCCCACAGCGCGTACAGACCAACCCGTACATCCGGGAAACCGTCGTCGACCTGGTACGCCAGGTCAGGCGGGACGCCACCGGCCGGGAGTTGCGCGGCTTGGCCTACCGAATGGGCATCGCCGGTTGATCCATTCAGGCGACCTTCACAACCGGTGAACGTCTCGGCTCGTCCCGTTCCTACGTTCGCCCCGTGCGTACCCGACCGCCTGCGCCACGGCACACCGCTGCCGAAGTCGTTCACCGTGCTGTTGTCCAGCTGGCCGACGACACCGCTCTGATCCGGCGAGCGTACGAGCGGCGGCCGGGCCTGGTGGTCGATGCGCTGCTCAGTGGTACGGCACCCGAGGACGTCGCGAAGGCGTGCGGCATGGACATGACCGATCTGCGCACCGCGATGGGCCGGTGGGCCACGGTCCGGCGGGAACAGGGCCTGCTAAGCGACGAGGCGTACCCGAACCTGGTCAACATCGTGTTCGGCCCGGCCGGTTGAGACTCCGACCGGCGCGGCGGCTTCCTCCCCTCTCTCGCGCCGGCCTGGCCTAGGAGCACCACCCGGCGCCGCTTGCCGAGGCGGTCGTAGAGCTGCTCCCGCAGTTGTGTCACGACGCCGACGGTCAGCACCACGCCTTCCGATGCCAGCGGTGCCGGAACAGCCACGTCGTCGGCAGCCCACTGCCAGCGCACCGATACCGGTGAGGGTGTGATGATCCGCCGGTCCTTGACCTGCTCCCGCCAGTACCGCAGTGTCTCGCCCGCCAGGTACTCGGTGGCGGCCTGAACCTGCTCGCTGGTGATCACCGTGACTGCCGCACGCCCACGCCGGGAGCGCAGCAATAGCAGCAGCGTCAGCGCAAACGCGGCGACACCGACGACCCCTCCGACGACGTTGGCGTTGCCGACCACGTCGTCGCCTGCCGGCGACCCGCCGAACACCCACCAGGTCGCACCTGCAGCCGCGAGCACGATCAGTGCGGTGGCCGCCCACTTGCCCGCCCTCATGGCGGGATTGTCGCCGCCTACGTGGCCGCCATGGTGGGGCCGGTGATGCTGGGCTCGACGGCGGCCGGCTCGAGGGTCTGACCAGGGACGGGCTGTTCGCGCTGAGCCTCGTGCCCGGCGCGCTCGCCGTCGCCAAACCGCGAACCAGCCGCTTCGCGAGTCAGGTGATCCCCAACTACGGGCGTCCGTCGAACTGACCTTCCGGCCGGTCGGGCCGCACCTCACGCTCGGCAAAAGCGAGCCAGACGTAGCAGAGCCCGCAGATGAAGACCAGGCCGACCGCCATGCCCTCGATCTGCAGAGACGTCAGCGCGCCCGGGCGCGTCGGCAGCATCGACGCGATGATCACCAGCACCCACAGCACCGGGCTGGCCAGTCGTAGCACCCGCGCCGGGGCTCCCAGCGGGATCCGGTGGCGCCGCAGGTAGGTGATCGACTCGACGAGCCCGATCATGCCGCCGGCCGCGAACGTCACCCGCCAGACCAGGCCGCTGCCCGCCGAACTGCCCAGCAAGGAGCTGAGCCCGAGCACGCCCGGCAGGAAGAAGTGCATCGCGATGTGCAACGTCGTGCGGTGCCTGGCCGGATCGCTGCGCCATTGGCCGTGGGAGAACTGCATCACCGCGAACCACAGGCCGAGCAGGGTGAAGCTGACGCCGGTCAGGGTCTGGTAGAAGGCTGCGGACGGATCCATAGGACACCTTTGGGCTCAGGCTCGAGGGGGTCGTTAGGTGCTGAGCGCGGCCGGTTCGGCCTGATACCGGCCGAGATAGTGACTCTGGGTAGTTACCCGACAAGCGGACGCGAACGGGAGCGGGTCCCGGGTACGGTTGGTCCGCCAGGGGACGTGCGTGGAGGAATGGGAGCATGACGCGGCTGGTACGCGCCGGGGACGGCCGCATCTGGACCGTCCGTAGCCGGCTCGAGTGGACGGACCCGGTCGTCGAGGAGGAGTTCGAGCACGACGTCACAGGCGGCCGGATAGGCGCGATTTTCATGGCCGTCCTACTGGTCGCGCTGTTCCTGGCACTGATCGTCGGAAGACCGAACGACGTCATGGTGCCTTCCTGGTTGTTGCTGGCGTTCGGGCTGCTGGTGCTGTTCTTCCCGGCACGCTGGCTGGTGCGGCGGCCGTGGACGCTGGTCGCGGAGACGCCGGGCGGCGGCGACGAGCTGCCGGCCGAGCGGTGGGTCGGCAGCGTCCGCGGGTTCTTCACGGCGCGCCACGAGACGTCCAGGGCGGCCAAGCACCTGCGCGAGTACGCCGTGCCGGACCGGGAGGGCGACGGGCCGCTGCAGCCGGTGAACTAGCACCCGTGGAGTGGCTACCCTGCGGGTATGCCGGAGCTACCCGAGGTCGAGGCGCTCGCCCATCACCTCCGTGAGCATGCGATCGGCCGAACTGTGGCGCGGGTCGATGTGGCGTCGCTCGCCGCGCTCAAGACGTTCGACCCGGCGCCGGCCGCGCTGCACGGCAGGGAGGTCACCGGCGCCAACCGGTACGGCAAGTTCCTCGACCTGGACTGCGCCGGCCTGCACCTGGTGACGCACCTGTCGCGGGCCGGGTGGCTGCGCTGGTTGGACAACCTCGGCGCCGCCCCGCCCAAGCCCGGCCGCGGACCGCTCGCGCTGCGCGTGCACCTCGGCAAGCCCGGCCAGGGCCCCGGCTTCGACCTCACCGAGGCCGGCACCCAGAAGCGCCTGGCCGTCTACATCGTGACCGATCCGCTGCAGGTGCCAGGGATCGCGCGGCTGGGGCCGGACGCGCTGCGCCTCGACCAGGACGGCCTGCGCGCGCTGCTGAACAAGCGGACCGAGCGGCTCAAGACCGTGCTCACCGAGCAGGCCACGATCGCCGGCATCGGCAACGCCTACTCCGACGAGATCCTGCACGTCGCCAAGCTCTCGCCGTACGCGATCGCCGGCCGGCTCGACGACGCCGCCCAGGCCAGGCTGCTCGCGGCGATCCACTCGGTGCTCACCGACGCCGTGCAGCGATCGGTCGGCCAGGACGCGGCCCGGCTCAAGGGTGAGAAGCGGGCCGGCCTGCGCGTGCACGCCCGAACCGGCCTTCCGTGCCCGGTGTGTGGCGACACGGTGCGCGAGGTCTCGTTCGCCGACCGGTCCTTCCAGTACTGCCCGACCTGCCAGACCGGTGGCAAGCCGCTCGCCGACCGCCGGCTTTCGCGCCTGTTGCGCTAATCGCCGCGAGCGGGCCGGTCACGGCGGCGTTGCTGGTTGCTCACGGGCAGCATCCCGTCGAGCATTAGCCCGTGCGCGAGCTCCTCACCGACGATCCGGCGATTGCCGTCGGCCTTGCATTGGCCGTAGTGATCGGGATCGGCGGCCTGGTTCTGATCTTCGTTCGGGGACGCCGGTCGTTCACGTCTCCGGCCGAGAAGGCCACCTATACGGCGCTGCACACGATGGCGATGGCGGCCCCGGCGCTGCGGCGCGGCCTGTCGGCCGACACCGCCACCGCGGCCGCGCCGCTGCTACGCGAGCTGCTCGACTGCCGGGCGATCATGGTCACCGATGAGGAGGGCGGCTACCTGGCCTGGGACGGCGAGTTCACCCACCACGGCCAGGAGATGATCAACCAGGCGGCGAAGGTCGCCGAGAGCGGCCAGCGTGTCGTGCTCGGCGGCTACGACGTCGACTGCGGGCGGGTCGACTGTCCCATCCGGGGGGCGGTCATCGTGCCGCTGGAAGTCGACGGCGCGGTCGTCGGCACCCTGGCGGCGCTCACCTCGTCGGCGACCGCGGCCAGGTTCGGCCTGGTCCGGGCCGCCACCGAGGTCGCCCGTTACGTCTCGACCCAGCTCGAGCTCGCCGAGCTGGACGAGTCGCGGTCGCGGCTCGCGCTGGCCGAGGTCCGGGCGCTGCGGGCGCAGATCTCCCCGCACTTCGTCTACAACGCGCTCAACACGATCGCCGCGTTCGTGCGGACCGACCCGGAGGAGGCGCGCGAGCTGCTCATCGAGTTCGCCGACTTCACCAGGTACTCCTTCCGCACCGCGGGCGAGTTCACCACGCTCGCCGAGGAGCTGCGCAACGTCGACCGTTACCTGACCCTGGAGCGGGCCCGGTTCGGCGACCGCCTCCAGGTGCGCCTGCAGGTCGCGCCCGAGGTGCTGCCCGTGGTGCTGCCGTTCCTGGCCCTGCAGCCGCTCGTGGAGAACGCCGTGCGGCATGGCCTGGCCGGCAAGCCCTCCGGCGGCACCATCACCGTCACCGCGGAGGACGCCGGCGCCGAGTGCGTCATCTCCGTCGAGGACGACGGCGTGGGCATGGACCCGGCCAAGCTGCGCGGCGAGATGGCCGACTCGCACATCTCCGGCGCCCACGTGGGCCTAGGCAACGTCCACGACCGCCTGCGCTCGGCCTTCGGCGACGACTACGGGCTCATCGTCGAAACGGAGCGCGGCGCCGGCATGAAGGTGAGCCTGCGCGTCCCCAAGTTCCGCGCCGGCGTCCGCGCCCCCGCCCCACCCTGATTCCGGGCTGGGTCCGCCAGCCCACCTACCGGCTGCTCGGCGCCGTTAGCGGTGGGCGCCATTCGATCCGTGTTGCGAACCGAATGACGCCCACGCGGGGTGGTTGGCAGTTGGGGGGATGGCGGCTTACCTGTAGCGGATGTGCAGGTGGTTGTCGTGGTTGGGGTAGGAGGACGTCAGGCCCTCGGCGATCAGCGTGGGGTCGTTGAAGAAGATGAGCTCGACCTGGCCGGGGGCGGCGTTGCGGATGGCCTGCACGAGCTGCCGGGTGGCCGCGCGGTCGTAGGCGGAGGACTGCCAGGTGATGCGGGCACCGGTGCACTGGGCGCTGTCGGTGCGGATGGGCCAGACGTCGACGTCGACGCCGACCTCGTGGCTGGCGTGACCGGGGATGTCGCCGCCGTGTTCGAAGCTGACGTCACCGAGCGGGACGCGGCCCTGACCGGTGCCGGCGAAGACGGCGGCGGCGCGCTCGAGTTGGCCGATGGTGGAGGCGGTGCCCCAGTTGGCGGTTCCGTTGCCGTCGGGGTCCTTGTCGCACATGTTGGCAAAGCCGGGGTAGTCGTAGTGCCAGACGAGGTTGCGCCAGGTGGTGGGGCCGGCGACGCCGTCGACGCCGATGCCGGCGTGGCTCTGGAAGGAACGGACGGCCGCGTCGGTGCCGGAGCCGAAGACGCCGTCGACGGCGAGTCCGGCGCCGCGCTTGGCGTTGAGCTCGACCTGGAGGGCGCGCACGGCGTTGCCGCTCGAGCCCTGGCGCAGCGTCACTGCCAGGGCGCCCCAGGTGTTGGGGCCGACGATGCCGTCGGCGGTGAGGCCGCGGGCGGACTGGAAGCTGCGCACGGCCGAGGCGGTGCCGGAGCCGAAGACGCCGTCTGCGGTGGCCGGGTAGCCGGCGGCGGTCAGCAGGTACTGGATGGCCTGCACGTCGACGCCGCGGTTGCCGGTGCTCTGGGTGTGGAAGAAGGCGTTGGCGTAGGCGTGGGCGGGGTTGGCGGCGGTCAGGGTTCCGGCGAAGACGACTGTGAGCAGGCTGGCCAATAACAGTGCGAGGCGGCGGCGCATGGTTGCTCCTGGATGCCGGGGTTGGTAAACAACTGACATTCTGCCGCTAACAACGGTTGATTTTCCACGGTCTAGGCTCGCGAGCATGAATGTCGACCGGTTGGTGTCCCGGCTCCCGGTGCTCGACAAGCGGGTCGACCGCCCGCCAGCCGTGGCGCTGGTCAAGCTGCACGGCGTCATTACCCCGATGGCGCCCCCGCTGAGCCGCGCAGTGATCAATCTTGCCGCCGTCGAGTCGGCGCTGACCAGAGCTTTCGGCACCGACCGCCTGGTCGCGGTGGCGCTGTCGATCAACTCGCCCGGCGGGGCGGCCACGCAGTCCGCGCTGGTGGCGGACCGCATCCGCGGGCTGGCCAAAGAAAAGAAGGTGCCGGTGCTGGCGTTCTGCGAGGACGTCGCGGCCTCGGGCGGCTACTGGCTGGCCTGCGCGGCCGACGAGATCTTCGCGCACCCCACCTCGATAGTGGGCTCGATCGGGGTGGTCAGCCGCAGCTTCGGGCTGTCCGGGCTGCTCGACCGGATCGGCGTGGAGCGCCGGCTCTACACCGCAGGCGAGCACAAGGCGAGGCTGGACCCGTTCCTGCCGGCGAAGGACGAGGACATCCGGTGGCTGACGGAGCTGCAGAGCCAGCTGCACAGCCAGTTCGTGGCGTGGGTCCGGCAGCGCCGGGGGGACAACCTGGACACGTCGGTCGAGCTGTTCGACGGCGAGGTGTGGACCGGGACGAGGGCAGCGGAGCTCGGCCTGGTGGATGGGCTGGGCACGCTGCGTGAGGTCGTCGAGCGCCGCTTCCCGGACGCGGAGATCAGCACGGTCGAGCCGAAAAAGCCCTTGCTGGCCCGGCTTGGCCTGGCCCCGGCGGCGAGCCGCGGCGACCTGCTGGCGGCGGCACTGGACACGCTCGAACACCGTGGATTGTGGTCTCGCTTCGGTCTGTGACGTCCTGGGGCTTGGCAGCGGCTGAGGTTGCCCTGAAACTGGACGCCGAATACCCGAACCACCGGGGAGTAAGGTGCCCTTTCCCGGTGCGCCGGGGACAGATGCGACAAGGGGCGACCGCTGATGAGCGCGGATGACGGCAGGGCTGGCCTGGTGGTGCTGGCCGTTGACGACGAGCGGCCGGCGCTGGCCGAGCTGAAGTACCTCCTCGAGGAGCAGCCGACCGTGGCCAGGGTGTTCACCGCGAACGACGCGACCGACGCGCTGCGCGTGCTGCGCGGCCCGGCCGACGGGGTGGGCGGGCCGCCGAGCGGGCGCTGCCCGGTCGATGTCGTCTACCTGGACATCGGCATGCCCGGCCTGGACGGCCTCGAACTGGCGAAGCTGTTCGGCACGTTCACCGCGCCGCCGGCCGTCGTGTTCGTCACCGGGTACGACCACCACGCGGTCGAGGCCTACGACATCGGTGCGGTCGACTACCTGATGAAGCCGCTGCGGGTGGACCGGCTCGCCGAGTCCCTGCGGCGGGTGGCGCGCACCTTGCGCACGACGACCGGCTCCGACGACGGCGACCGCACCGAGGACGAGGTGATCCCGGTCGAACTGGCCGGCACGACCAAGCTCGTCCCGCGCTCGTCGGTGCGTTACGTGGAGGCTCAGGGTGACTACGCCAGGCTGCACACCGCCGAGGGCAGCCACCTGGTGCGGATCCCGCTGTCGGTACTGGAGGAGAAGTGGGCAGACGCCGGCTTCGTCCGCATCCACCGCTCCTACCTGGTGTCGTTGCCGCTGGTCACCGAGCTGCGGATGGCGGCGTCCGGTTACGTTGTGCGCATCGGCGGCGCGCCGGAGACCGCCGAGCTGCCGGTGAGCAGGCGGCACACCCGTGAGCTGAAGGACCGCCTGGTCAGGGCGGCCAAGCAGGCCTGGAACCAGCGGTGAGCCACCCGTACGGCCGGCCGCCACCCGGGCAGGGCGTGCCCAACCCCTACGAGCCCGCGCCCCACACGCACGATCACCGGCGGCGTTCGCTCGAGCGCCTGGTGGACATCCCGGCGCCGGTTCCGGTGCCGCCGGCGCGCCAGTCGCCGCCGCCCAAGCGGGTCCGGGTGGTGCTCGCCGAGCGCAAGCGCGCGCGCCGCGTGGTGCGAACGCTTGCCGAGGTCGAGGAGCAGACCGGCGTCGGCGAGATGCTGGTCAAGCAACTCATCCGGGCTCAGCTGGTGGCCGCGGTGTGGCTGGCTCTGGTCGTGGCCGTCACGATCGGGGCGCTGCCACTGGTGTTCATGTACGTGCCGGCGCTCGCCGAGCAGAGCGTACTGGGCCTGCGGGTGCCGTGGCTCGTGCTCGGCTTCGCCGTCTACCCGTTCATGCTCGCAGTCGGCTGGCTTTATCTGCGGCTGACCGACCGCAATGAGCAGAACTTCATGAACGTCGTCGAGGACTAGCGCTAACGGTGCAGGCGAACCTCTACGCACTCGTGGCCGTCGCGGTGGTCGCGCTGATCACCATCGGGATCGGCGGCTTCGGGGTCCGGTTCGCCCGGTCGACGTCGGACTTCCTGGTCGCGTCCCGCACGGTCAACCCGAGATGGAACGCGGCCGCGATCTCCGGCGAGTACCTGTCGGCGGCATCGTTTCTCGGGATCGCCGGCCTGGTGCTCAAGGAGGGCGCGGACGCGCTGTGGTACCCGGTCGGGTTCACCGGCGGCTACCTGGCGCTGCTGCTGTTCGTAGCCGCGCCGCTGCGCCGCTCCGGGGCGTACACGCTGCCCGACTTCGCCGAGCTGCGGCTGGGCTCGGTCGAGGTGCGGCGGGTGGCGACGCTGCTCGTGGTGATCCTCGGCTGGCTCTACCTGGTGCCGCAGCTGCAGGCGGCGGGTCTGACGATAACCGTGCTCACCGGCTGGGCCAACTGGGTCGGGGTGTTCCTGGTCGCCCTCGTCGTGATCGCCAACGTCGTGGTCGGCGGCATGCGGGCGATCACCTTCGTGCAGGCGTTCCAGTACTGGCTCAAGCTCTCCGCGCTCGCGGTGCCGGTGTTCGTGCTGCTGGTCACCCAGGCCGGCGAGTACACGCACGCACGCACGACGGCCGGCGCCGACGCCCCGCCGGCGTTCCCGGCCGACACCACCGTCCAGGTCGAGACCGACGTCATCCTGCAGGTGACCGAGCCGCTGCAGCTGACCGCCGTCGGCGAGGTCGACAACGCCGAGGTGGACGGCACCGTGTACTGGGGGGTCGGCAACCACGAGGTGTCGGAGGACACCACGCTGGGCTTCTCGGCCGGCTCTGCGGTGCCCGTCGTGGCCGGGGAGCCGGCGCACAACGACGGCTGGCTGCAGCCGATGCACGGCGGCAGCAGCGAGTTCCCGCTGTTCGCGACGTATTCGCTGATCATCGCGACCTTCCTGGGCACGATGGGGCTTCCGCACGTGCTCGTCCGCTACTACACCAACCCCGACGGCCGGGCGGCGCGCGCCAGCACCATGCTCGTGCTGGCCCTGCTCGGCGTCTTCTACCTGTTCCCGATCATCAGCGGCATGCTGGCCCGGCTCTACGTGCCGCAGCTGCTGGTCACCGGGGAAACCGACGCCGCGGTGCTGCTGCTGCCCGGTGCCGTGCTCGACAGCTGGCCGGCGCGGCTGCTCGGCGGCATCGTCGCGGCCGGGGCGTTCGCCGCGTTCCTGTCGACCGCGTCGGGTCTCATGGTCAGCGTCGCCGGCGTGCTGTCGACCGACGTGCTGACCGGTCGGGCCCGGGACTTCCGGTTCGCAGCGCTGCTCGCCGGGCTGGTGCCGATGGCGTTTGCCCTCAGCGTCGCCTCGATGGACATCGCCAGGATGGTCGGCCTCGCCTTCGCGGTCGCTGCCTCGACGTTCTGCCCGCTGCTCGTGCTCGGCATCTGGTGGCGCAAACTCACCGACGTGGGCGCGGTCGCCGGGCTGCTGCTCGGCGGCGGGTTGTCGGTGATGGCCGTGGTGGCCACGGCGGTGGGCATCGCCCCGGAGGGCTGGTTCGGGGCGATCGTGGCTCAGCCGGCCGCCGTCACAGTGCCGCTGACGTTCTTCACAATGGTCCTGGTCAGCAAGGTGACCGCGAACCGGATACCGCACGACGTGGCCAGGGTGCTGGCCCGGCTGCACGCCCCGGAGCGGCTCGGGCTGGTACCCGACGCCCCGCCTCCGCGCCCGGGCCCGGCTCCACTGGCCCTGCCGCCGGCGACCAGCCGAGCCGGCCGCCACCGCCGCTGACAGCCCCTCGTACCGCATCCAAGGCGGAGTGCATTTTCAATCCCTGTCCTGATCCCAGTATGGGCGCATGCCACGCAGGATCAGCTTCCGCTCCTCCAGCAACAACGGGCTTGCCGCGCATTCACCCTCCGTCGGTCACTCATGATCATCTCATGAGATCCACTCAGGTGATGCACTGACCCATTGAGACCAAGGCGGTGACTCTCGGGCGGACGTCGAACCCTTGGTGCCAGCTGCAACACATAAATACCCTGACGTTACACTTCAGTGCTATGGCTACCTACATCGTCACCGGCGCCTGCGGGTTCATCGGGTCCAACTACGTACATTTCCTGACCGAACACGAGACCGATGCCACCGTGGTAGCCGTTGACTACCTCGGGTTCGCCTCGAATCTTCCCAACCTCGCATCGACCGGGTCCGCCGTGATGTTCGAGCGAGCCGATATAGCCGATCTCGACACTATGCTGGACATTTATCGGCGCTACCAGCCAGACTATGTGGTTAACTTTGCTGCCGAAAGTCACAACGATCGCGCCATCCTGGAGCCCAGTACATTCATGCATTCGAACGCGACTGGCGCCCAGGTCATGCTCGAATGCAGCCGTCTCCACCCCGTTCGTGTCCATCTGCATGTCTCCACTATTGAGGTCTACGGAGAGCTTCCGCCAGGCGTTCCTAGCTTCAACGAGTCAAGCCCGCTCAACGCTAAGACTCCGTACAGCGCGGCAAAAGCCGCCGGCGACCAAATGGCACGTGCTTACATGCAAACCTACCCGGCAATGAACGTGCGGCTCACTCACTGCGCCAACAACTACGGCCCATACCAGCTCCCCGAGAAACTCATCCCCCTCGCGATCACCAACGTCCTCCGCGGAAAGAAGGTACCGCTCTACGGCGACGGCCTCCAATGCCGAGACTGGCTCCACGTCGCCGACCATTGTGCCGCTATCCACGCCGTTCTGCATGCCGACATCGCCGGGCCTCCCCCCGAAGCGGCATTCGACCCCGCTCTCCTGCCAATTTTCGACATCAGTGCCCGATATGAAACCACTAACCTCGACGCCATCACCGCCGTCCTCAATGCCCTTGATGTCACCCCGGAGCACTGGATCGAACACGTCGCCGACCGTCCTAACCACGACCGCCGATATCTGATCAGCCCCGCCAAAATCGAGAAAACACTTGGCTGGATGCCCGCTATCTCATTCGACGACGGCATCGCAGAAACCGTTAAGTGGTACGTAGACAACCGGGCCTGGTGGGAAGCCGTACTGCACGACAAGGGTGATCTCCAAGTCGACTGGGCCGCCACGGTCTGATTTGGTGCTGGTCACTGGGTCACTGTTCCAACGCGCGGCGGCATACCCTCTCATCGCCGGATGTGGCTCGAGTGAACTGCATACCTGGTCGTCGTCGAGTACGCAGTCACTACCTGGCTCGGCTGAGCCGGTCGACCAGCAGTTCGCTCGCCCTCGTGCCCCGGACACGGCCACCAGACCACCACCTCGATCATCAGCGATTAGCCGTGCCGACGACGTCGTCCAGCTCATCGACCAAGTCAAGCCGAGCTGCTCTACGAACGCCGTACCCTCCGGGCCGCCGAAGCCGCGCTTGGCGACCCCGAGCCGGTATCGCGGCAACGCGGCGAGATGTTCGTCGACTGCCGAACCGCGGATCAGCGGATTGCGTTGGTGTCCCTACAATCGGTGGCCGTGTACCGCCGCCTGATGCCGGTAACAGCCGTCCTCGCCCTGGTTCTGTGCGCCGGCTGCACAGTGATACCGGGGACTCCCGGGACCGGGTCCGGCAGCGCCGTCAGACCGAAGGTCCCGTCGGCGCAGACCACGGTGCTCGAGGGCGACGACGCCGCCAGTCTCGCCATCGCGGCCAGCCAGGTGCTGTACGACGCCGCGGCGGTGGTGGTGCTGGCGGCCGACGGCGACCTCGCCGGGCAGGCCCGTGCCGCGTCGTTGGCGGTCGCGCTCAAGGTGCCCATGCTGCTGGCTGCCGCGGGCGGTGACAGCTCAGCGGTGCACGCCGAGCTGCGGCGGCTGCGCTCGACGATCGTGGTGACGGTGGGCGGGGTCGCAACCGGCGCAGCCGCCGACGCCGGGACTGCGGTGGTGTCCGCACCGGCCGACGCGGCTGCGCTGTCCCGGCTCGTCGGCCGGCAGCTGGAACCGTCCCGGCCGGTCGAGGAGGGGCGGATGGTCGTTGAGGTCGCGCAGCTCGACCGGGACGGCTCGGCGCTGTTGCATGTCGGTCCGGCCACCCCCGCCGAAGAGTCCGCGGCGACCACGGCCCTGCCCGCGCTGGCCGTTGCCGCCGCCTTGGAGTCCGTGCTGGTCCTGGTCGAGCCGACGCCGGCGCACGTCGCGGCCACCGCCACCGCGCGGGCCAGCGGCGCCGCAGTGGAAGTGGTCACACATCCGGGCCCGAGCGCCGCTGCCAACGTGGTCGCCACCCAGGCTCAGCCCCGGCGCGAGCACGTGGTCGCCGTCGGCGCCAATTTCGGCACCCTGCAGACCCTGGAACAGCGCCTGCAGGCCGCCGCCAGCGGTACCCAGCTCCCCGGGGGTGGGCGGCTGCTGTTCCCCGGCCGGCGGATGGTGGCCCTCTACGGCCGGCCCGGTTCCGCGGCGCTCGGCGCGCTGGGCGAGCAGCCACTAGACGCCGCCATCCACCGGGCACAGGAATTGGCGGCGTCCTACCAACCGCATTCCGCCGAACCCGTCGTGCCAGCCTTCGAGATCATCGCCACGGTCGCCAGTGCGGTACCCGGCGCGGACGGGAACTACTCCAGCGAGGGCGACGCGGCGGATCTGCGTCCGTGGATCGATGCGGCGGGCCGGGCCGGCGTATACGTCGTTCTGGATCTGCAGCCGGGGCGCACGGATTTCCTCACCCAGGCCAAGCTGTACGAGGAACTGCTGGCGGAACCCCATGTCGGGCTCGCCCTGGACCCGGAATGGCGGCTGGCCGCCAACCAGCGGCACAACGACCAGATCGGATCGGTGACCGCCGCCGAGGTGAACGCCGTCATCGCCTGGCTCGCCGAGCTGACCCGGGCCCGCGAGCTCCCACAGAAACTGCTGATGCTCCACCAGTTCCAGCTGGGCATGATCCGCCAGCGCCAACAGATCGACACCAACCGGGAGGAGCTGGCGGTGCTGATCCACGCCGACGGCTTCGGCACCGCCAACGACAAATTCGCCACGTGGGACTCGCTCCATGCGAATGTGCCGCCGAACGCCTGGTGGGGGTGGAAGAACTTCTACGACGAGGACAAGCCCACGTTCACACCCGAACAAACCATGGCGATCAAGCCGGCCGCTCCCCAATTCGTGTCGTATCAGTAGGAACGCCGAAATTCGTGCGGGTCCGACGAGCCATGACACAGGGTCCACGCCGGGTCCACACCGCAGCCGCTGCCGCGACAGCAATGACGACCCCGCAGCTTCGTCACGCTCGTAGTAGCGCAGGTCTCGAACGCTGCGCCGGCGCCGATCCGTAGCGGGATCCCTCGCCGGAGACGGACCCCAGGTGGACCGGCATTGACCGGTACTGTCGGCCTGGCGGCTTGGGGGTGCAATGACGGCACCTGCTGGGAGCGCAGCAGGCGGCGCGGCGGGCGGCACCGCGAACGGTGTGCCGCGCCGCAAGATCAGACTGCCCCGGTGGGTCCGGCCGCTGGCGCGGGCCCGGCGCGGTCGCCAGCAGCCGCTGTCGACCGAGACGCTGGCGCTCGGCCGCAAGATCGCTGTCGAGCTTACCGAGGGGCTGACCGGGTCCCGGGCCCGCTCGGCCGCGCGCGGCATACGGCGGGTGCTCGGCGCCGACGCCGTGGTCCTGGCCGACCTCTCGGGTTCGCTGGTGTGGGCCGGTGAGCGCGGCCCGGCCCAGCCCGCGGCGGCGCTGATCGAGGAGGTGCTGCGCACCGAGTCGCCCGCGGTGCGCCCGCCGCTGACGGCCGTGCCGCTGCACGCCGCCGACGAACTCGCCGGGGCGCTCGTCGTGTACAGCACCGCCGGCGCCACCAGCCACACGGCCGTGCGTGAGGTGGCGGCGTGGATCACCTACGCCCTCGAGCGGGGCCGGCTGGAGGCCTCGGCAGACATCGCGGCGCAGGCCGAGCTGCGCGCGCTTCGGGCCGAGATGTCCCCGCACTTCGTCTACAACGCGCTCACCGTGATCGCCTCGTTCGTCCGCTCGGACCCCGACCGGGCCCGCGAGCTGATGCTCGACTTCGCCGACTACACCCGCTACAGCGTCGCCAGGCACGGCGACTACACGACCGTGGCTGACGAGTTCCGCGCCATCGAGGCCTACCTGGCGCTGCAGCACGCGGTGCTCGGCGAGCGGTTGCGGGTGCAGGTCCGGGTTGCGCCCGAGGTGCTTGCCGTGGCCGTGCCCTATCTGGTCCTGCAGCCGCTGGTGGAGAACGCGGTGCGGCACGGCATCGAACCGGTGCGGGGACCGGGGCTGGTTCAGGTGTTCGGCGAGGCGGTCGGCGCCGAGTGCGTGATCAGCGTCGAGGACGACGGCGCCGGCATGGATCCGCAGCTGGCGACCGCGGTGCTGGCCGGGCGCGGCGACCCGAACTGCGTGGGGCTGGCCAATGTCGACCGCCGGCTGCGCTCGGTGTACGGGCCGTACTACGGGCTGGTCGTGGAGACCGAACTGGGCGAGGGAACGAGGGTGGTCGTCCGGGTGCCGCGCTTCCAGCCTGGCGTGGTCGCCTCGTGAACCGGCGGCTTCGCGTGCTCGCGGTCGATGACGTGCCACCGGCGCTCGACGAGCTGTGCCAGCTGCTGCGCGAGGCGCCCGAGGTGCGTGAGGCCGTCGGCGCCGGCGACGCGATCACCGCGCTTCGGCTCATCCAGGCCGAGCGGTTCGACGCGGTGTTCCTGGACATCGCGATGCCCGGGCTCTCCGGGCTGGAGCTCGGTGCCCTGCTGGAGCGGCTGGCCGACCCGCCCGTCGTGGTGTTCGTGACCGCGTTCGACCAGCACGCGGTGCAGGCCTACGGCGTCGGCGCGGTCGACTACCTGCTCAAGCCGATCGGTGCCGAGCGGCTCGCGGCGGCGCTGGCCAGGGTGCAGCGGGTCACCGGGGCCGGGGCGGCGGCGAAGCCCGGGCCGGCGCCACGGGAGGTCGACACGCTTGCCGCGCTGCCGGTCGAGACCGCCGGGCGGACCCACTACGTGCGGCGAAGCGAGGTGCAGTTCGTCGAGGCGCACGGCGACTACGTCCGGCTGCACACGGCGGCCGGCCAGCACATGGTGCGCATCCCGATCTCCCGGCTGCAGGAGTACTGGGAGCACGCCGGGTTCGTCCGCGTGCACCGCGGGTTCCTGGTCGCCATGCGGGCGGTGCGCGAGCTGCGCAGCGACTCGGCGGGCGGGCTGCTGGTGCACACCGACGTCGGCGACGTGCCGGTGAGCCGCCGGCACGCCAGGGAGCTCAAGGACCGGCTGCTGGAGGCCGCGAAGCGGGGCGAGCTCGGCGGCTCGGGCCCGGCCCGGTGAACCGCAACCGGCGGGTCGCGGTGACCAGCCCGCAGACCCGGCTCGCCATGACGCGCCGCCGCCGGGAGCGGCCGTGGCGGCGCCCGCAGCTGTCTGCGGTCGACGCCGAGCGCGCCCGCCGGCTCTACCTGCGCCAGCGGGCGGCCGCGCTGCCGGCGCTGGCCCTGCTGTTCGGGCTGCTGTTCGGGCTGCCGCTGGCGCTGGCGATGGCGCCGTCGCTGGACCAGGTCCGGCTCGGCGGCATCCCGGTGTCCTGGCTGCTGCTGGCCGTGCTGCCGTACCCGGCGATGCTCGTGCTGGCCCGCTGGCAGCTGCGCCGCGCCGAGCGGGTCGAGGACGACGAGTGATCACCCTCGTCGCGGTGCTGCCGGTCGTGCTGGCCACGCTGCTGATCGGCGTGCGCGGCATCGCCGCGATGCGCTCCACCTCGGACTTCCTGGTGGCCTCCCGTCGGGTGTCGCCGCTGCTGAACTCGGCCGCCGTCTCCGGCGAGTACCTGTCGGCGGCGTCGTTTCTCGGCGTGGCCGGGCTCGTGGTCAAGGACGGCATCGGCGCGCTGTGGTATCCGGTCGGCTTCACCGCCGGCTACGTCGCGATGCTCGTGCTGGTCGCCGCGCCGATGCGGCGTTCCGGCGCGCTGACCGTGCCCGACTTCGCCGAGGCCAGGCTCGCCTCGCTCGCGCTGCGCCGGCTCGCCGCGTGCGCCGTGCTGGTGATCGGGCTGCTCTACCTGGTGCCGCAGTTTCGCACCGCGGGCCTCGTGCTCTCGGTCGTGAGCGGCGCGCCGTACTGGGTGGGCGTCGTGCTCGCCGGTGCGGTCGTGAGCACGACGCTCGCGCTCGGCGGCATGCGCGCCGCGACCTACGTGCAGGCGTTCC
>DASSUA010000480.1:0-2652 GCA_035707525.1 Pseudonocardiaceae bacterium | reverse complement strand
ATTCGCAGGTTCGACCGGACCAACCTCAGGCCGGACAACGGCCTGGTCGCCCAGCGGCTGCTGCCGTGGCCGCAGCTGAACGCCCCGTTCGAGGGGTCGTGGTGCGTGGTGCCACCGGGCGCCGAGTCCGGCGCGCACGGGCACCACGAATACGAGATCTGGGTCGCCATGACCGGCGCCGCGGAGATCATCTGTGACGGCCGGCGGATGCCGTTCGTCGCCGGCGACATCGTGCACTTCCCGCCGCACAGCCACCACCAGGTCGTCAACGACGGCGAAGACGAGTTCCAGATGTACGCGGTGTGGTGGGACGCCGGGCTGGCCGACCGGTTCACCGAACGCGACAGGACCGGCGCGTAGATGACCGGCACCCCTACGACGATCGTGGTGGCGGCGACCCCGACCTCCAACGGGGACCTGCACCTTGGCCACCTGGCCGGCCCGTACCTCGCCGGTGACGTCTACGCCCGGTACCTGCGGGCCACCGGCGCGCCGGTGATCTACACGACCTGCACCGACGACAGCCAGACCTACGTTGCGACCACGGCGCACCGGCTCGGCACCACGCCGCAGCAGCTGGTCGCCGAGTCCACCGCGAAGATCGAACGGTCGTTGCGGGCGGCCGGCATCTCGATCGCCGGGCTGCCGCCGATCGACGACCGGTACCGGCAGACCGTGCTCGACTTCGTCACGGTCCTGCACCGGGCCGGCCGGCTGCGCCTGCGGACCGTGCGGCTGCCGGTGGCCACCAGGGCCGGCACGGTGCTCTACGACGGGCTGGTCACCGGGACCTGCCCGGTGTGCCTGGCCGCCAGCAGCGGCGGGGTGTGCGAGGCGTGCGGGCACCCGAACAACTTCGCCGAGCTGCTCGAGCCGCGCTCCGCGGTGGACCCGGACGACCCGGTCGAGCCGCGGGAGTACGCCGTTCTGGTGTTGCCGATGGAGGACTACCGGGACCGGCTGACCGCCTACTTCGACGGTCAGCACGGCCGGTGGCGGCCGCACGGCATGCAGCTGGTCGACGAGCTGCTGGCCAAGCCGCTGCCCGACATCCCGGTCACCGTCCCGGGCGGCTGGGGCATCCCGGCGCCGTTCCCGGAGACACCGGGTCAGGTGCTGTACCCGTGGATCGAGGCGATGCCCGCGGTCATGTACAGCACCTGGTGGGCGCTGGGCCGCGAAGGCGAGCCCACCGAGGCCGTCGACGAGCACTGGCGGGCCGAGCACGAGCCGCGGCTCGTGTACTTCCACGGCTTCGACAACGTCTACCACTGGGGCCTGATGGACCTGGTGCTGCTGATGGCCCACGGCGACCGCTACGCCCTGCCCGCCGCCAACGTGTGCAACGAGTTCTACGACCTGGGCGACGAGAAGTTCTCCACCAGCCGCAACCACCTGGTCTGGACCGTCGACCTGCTGGCCGAGGTGCCCAGGGACCTGGTCCGGTTCTACCTGGCCCTGACCGCCCCCGAGCAGCAGCGCACCTCGTTCAGCACCGAAGCGCTGCACCGCATCGTGACCGGCCGGCTCGTCGAGTCGTGGAACGCCCTGGCCGCGGTGGTGTCGCCGCTGGGCTCGCTCGGCGGTGGCTCGCTCGGCACCGGTTCGCCCGGCGGGCACCCGACCAGCCCGGCCGGGCGGGCCAGGGCCGACGCCATGCGGGAGCGCTTCCGCGCGTGCTACCAGCTGCCCGGGTTCAGCATGAGCCGGGCCGCCGACACCGTGGCCACCCAGCTCGCCCGGCTGCGCACCATGGCCGACGCCGGCCGGATCGACCGCGGCGACCTGCTGCTGGAGGTTCGCACGCTGCTGGCCTTCGCCGCGCCGATCCTGGTCGACGTCGCCGACCAGGCCGCCGCCGCCGGCGTCGAGCTGGACCAGGCCGCCGCCGTGCCGACCGCGATCGTCCCGTTCGAGCTGCCAAGGCTGCCCGAGTCGGGCCGCCGCGAGCCGGCCAGAGCCGGTGCCGGCCGGCGCCGGCCCGTCCCGGTCCCGCACTGACGTCAGCACCGCCGGTCGCACCCGGAACCCGCAGATCCCCGCCCGCCGGAACCCGCCGCCAAAGGAGGCGCGCCATGAAGCTGCTGGCCATCGAGACCAGGCAGTACCTGAACTACTACCACTCCCGCTACCGGCAGGTGGAGGCGTTCGGGGTCGACCTCTACGTGCTCAACGGCGAGGGCACCAGCGACTTCTGGCCGGCCGGCCGGTACCGCCTGGTCGGCTCCAAGAAGCTCGACGAGATGGTCGAATGTGCCCGGCGCTGGCACGCCACCGAGCGGTTCGACGGCGTGATCACCTTCTCCGAGGCGGCGGTCATCGCGGTCGCGGCGATCGCCGAGGCGCTCGGCCTGCCGAGCATCGGCGTCGAGGCGGCCCGCAACAGCCGCAACAAGCTGTTGATGCGCCAGGCGTACCAGCGTACCGGCGTGCCGATCCCGCACTTCCGGTTCGTCACCGAGGTCGATCAGGCGCTGGCCGCGGCCGCCGAGTTCGGCTACCCGTGCATCCTCAAGCCGACCCTCGGCGCCGGCAGCCACTTCGTCTACCGGGTGGACGGCCCGCAGGAGCTCCGGCAGCGGTTCGAGCAGGCGATCACCGGCATCCAGAACATGTTCTGGGTGACCGCCGAGGCCGACGGGGTCGACCTGG
>DASSUA010000479.1:0-6964 GCA_035707525.1 Pseudonocardiaceae bacterium | reverse complement strand
GACCTGGCCGCCGTGCACGGCCCGGACGCGGTCGGGCTGCTCACCGGCGACACCTCGGTCAACGGCAACGCCCAGGTGGTCGTGATGACCACCGAGGTGCTGCGCAACATGCTGTACGCCTCGTCGCCGACGCTGGACGGTCTCGGCTACGTCGTCATGGACGAGGTGCACTACCTGGCAGACCTGTTCCGCGGGCCGGTGTGGGAGGAAGTGATCCTGCACCTGCCCGAGCATGTGCGGATCGCCAGCCTGTCGGCGACCGTGAGCAACGCCGAGGAGTTCGGCGAGTGGCTGGTCGAGGTCCGCGGCGACACCACGGTGGTGGTCGACGAGCACCGGCCGGTGCCGCTGTGGCAGCACATGCTGGTCGGCGGGCGGATGTTCGACCTGTTCGCCGGCGAGACCGCGGGCGGCGAGCTGCGCATCGACCCGAACCTGGTCCGCTACGTCGAGGACATCGAGCGCCACCATGTGCCATGGGCCAGATACCGCGACCGCGGGCGGTCCGGCGGGCCGCGGTTCCGGCCGCCGTCGCGGGTGGACGTGGTCGACCGGCTGGACCGGGCCGGCCTGTTGCCGGCGATCACGTTCATCTTCTCCAGGGCCGGCTGCGACGCCGCGGTCGCCCAGTGCGTGCGCGCCGGCACCCGGTTGACCGGGCCCGAGGAGGCCGGGCAGATCCGGGCGATCGTCAACGCGAGGACCGGTGACCTGCCCGAGGGCGACCTGAGCGTGCTGGGCTACTGGGACTGGCGGGAGGCGCTCGAGCGCGGCATCGCCGCCCACCATGCCGGCCTGCTGCCGGCGTTCAAGGAGACGGTGGAGGAGCTGTTCGTCCGCGGCCTGGTCAAGGTCGTGTTCGCGACCGAGACGCTGGCGCTGGGCATCAACATGCCGGCCCGCACCGTCGTGCTCGAGCGGCTGGTCAAGTTCAACGGCGAGGCCCACGTGGAGCTGACCGCGGGGGAGTACACCCAGCTGACCGGCCGCGCCGGCCGCCGGGGCATCGACATCGAGGGGCACGCCGTCGTGGTCTGGCAGCCCGGAGTCGACCCCAAGCAGGTCGCCGGCCTGGCGTCGACGCGCACCTACCCGCTGCGCAGCTCGTTCAAGCCGGGCTACAACATGGCGGTCAACCTGGTGGCCCGGATGGGGCCGGCGACGGCGCGCGAGCTGCTAGAGCAGTCGCTCGCCCAGTTCCAGGCGGACCGGTCGGTGGTGGGGCTGGCCCGGAGCATCGAGCGAAACGCCGAGGCGCTCGCCGGCTATGCCGAGTCGATGCACTGCCACCTGGGCGACTTCGCCGAGTACGCCAAGCTGCGCCGCCAGATCGCCGACAAGGAGCGGGCGCTGTCGCGGCAGAACAGCGCGGCCAGGCGCATCGAGTCGGCCGAGGCGCTCGGCCGGCTGCAGCGCGGCGACGTCATCTCGGTGCCGTCCGGGCGCCGCTCGGGGCTCGCGGTCGTGATCGATCCCGGCGTCGAACCGGACGGCGAGGCGCGGCCGCTGGTGGTCACCGAGGACCGCTGGGCCGGGCGGCTCACGACCGGGGACTTCCCGTCGCCGGTGCAGGTGCTCGGCCGGCTCCGGTTGCCGAAACGCGTCGAGCACCGGGTGCCGCGGGTGCGCCGCGACCTGGCCTCGTCGCTGCGCAACACCGGCATCGTCGCGCCGTCGCCGGCCGGGCGCCGCGGCGGCTCGAACGGATCGCGCGGAGCCCAGGACGGTGAGCTGGCGGCGCTTCGCCGGGCGCTGCGCGCGCACCCGTGCCACGGCTGCGACCAGCGCGAGGACCACGCCCGCTGGGCCGAGCGGCACGCCAGGCTGGACCGGGAGACCGAGCAGCTTCGGCAGCGGGTCGCGGCCACGACGCACTCGCTGGCCAGGGCCTTCGACCGGATCCGCGGCCTGCTGACCGAGCGCGGCTACCTCGACCGCGGCCAGACGGTGACCGAGCACGGCGCCCTGTTGGCCCGCATCTACAGCGAGTCGGACCTGCTGGCCGCCGAATGCCTGCGCACCGGGCTCTGGGACGGGCTGGAACCGGCCGAACTCGCCGCGGTGGTCTCCGCCCTGGTGTTCGAATCGCGCCGGGACGTGCAGGCCGCGCCCAGGGTGCCCGGCGGTGCGGTGACCGACGCGCTCGCGGCGACCGTGCGGCTGTGGGCTGCCCTCGAGGAGGACGAGCGCCGGCACCGGGTGGAGCGCACTCGCGAACCGGACCTCGGGTTCGCCTGGCCGGTCTACCGGTGGTCCCGCGGCGAGTCGCTGACCGCGGTGCTCACCGCCGCCGAGCAGAACGGGCAGGAGCTGTCCGCGGGCGACTTCGTGCGCTGGTGCCGCCAGGTCATCGACCTGCTCGACCAACTGCGCGGCGTGTGCACCGAGTCGAGCCCGGTCGGCAGCGCGGCGGCCAGGGCCATCGTCTCGATCCGGCGGGGCGTCGTGGCCCTGGGGCCCTGATGCTCACTGGCGCACCCGAACGGTCCAATCCGCTCACCTTCCATCGCTCGCTGTGGTTTGATCGCGGCCTGAGCAGGGCTGACGAGCTCCGGAGGACACCATGTCGACCCCGTACGGTTCAAGCGGCGACGACCCGAAGCCACCGTGGGGCTCGCAGGCGTCCGGCTCGGGATACGGGTCGGGTGGATCGGCATCGGACGCCGAGGGCGACGACAACTCCGACCGTGACGAGGCCGGCGGCCGCGGCAGCGCCGAGCGGTCCGCGCCGGGCGGTCAGCAGTACGGCCAGTACCCGCAGAGCCAGCAGCCGTACGGCCAGTACGGCCAGCAGCAGTATGGCCAGCAGTACGGTCAGGGCCAGGGCTACGGCGGCCAGTCCGGCCAGCAACCGTACGGCCAGCCCTACGGCGGCCAGCCCGGCTACGGGCAATCCGGGTACGGCCAGCAGTACAGCCAGCCCCAGCAGTACGGCCAGCCCCAGCATGGCCAGCCCCAGCATGGCCAGCAGCAGTACGGCCAGCCGCAATATGGCCAGCAGCAAGGTCCGCAACAGTACGGTCAGCAGCAGTACGGCCAGTCCCAGTACGGGCAGCAGGGATACCAGTCCTACCCCGGCACCGGCCCGCAATCCACCCAGTCGCCGGGTCAGCAGTCCTACCCCGGCACCGGCCCCCAGCACACCCAGCCCCCGGGTCAGCAGTACGGCCAGCAGCAGAGCCAGCAGTACGGCCAGTACGGGCAGCCCAGCCACCCCCAGTACGGCGGCCCGAGCAGCCACCCGTTCCAGAGCCCCCAGCAGCCAACGGCCTTCCCACCGTCGCGCAAGCCCAAGAAGAAGGGCTCCGCGCTGCCCTGGATTCTGCTCGCGGTCGGCCTGCTGGTGATCGCCGGCGGGGTGGTCGCCGCCCTGTTCCTGACCGGCACGCTCGGCAAGACCACGTTCGACAACTCCGCCGTGCAGAGCGGCGTGCAGTCGATCCTCACCGAGAACTACGGCATCGAGAACGTGACAGCGGTGAGCTGCCCGGCCGGCCAGGAGGTCAAGGCCGGCAACACGTTCGACTGCACGGCCACGATCGACGACCAGCAGAAGACGGTGACGATCACGGTCAAGACCGACGACGGCGAGTACGAGGTCAGCCAACCGAAATAGGCGCGGGCGAAATCGCTCGCCGACCGCCGGTGCCGGCGAGCACGATGGCGCCGTGGCCGAGGTCAAGGTACTGGACGAATCCGAACACCGGGCGGCGAACACCCTGTTCCGCGGCGCCATGCACCGCGGGCCCGCCGAGGACAGCGCATGGGAGCGGGTCAAGGGGTCCTACGAGGCCGGGCGCACGCTGGGCGTGTACGACGGCGGGCGGCTGGCCGGCAGCACGTTCTCCTTCCCGATGCCGATGGTCGTACCCGGCGGCGACGCCGTGCCGATGGCGGCGGTGACCAGGGTCGGCGTGCGGGCCGACCGGACCAGGCGCGGGCTGCTCACCGCGCTCATGCGCGAGCAACTGGCCGCGGTCGGCGCCGCCGGCGAGCCGCTGGCGACGCTGCGCGCGTCCGAGTACGCGATCTACGGCAGGTTCGGCTACGGCGTCGCCACCCGCGCGCGCAACATCGAGATCGAACCGCGGCGGGCGGTGATGCACCGGGACGCGCCGGCCGGCGGCACGGTCCGGCTGCTCGATCCGGACGAGTTCGGCACGGTCCTGCCCGACCTGTACCGGCGCATCGACGGGCGGCGCCCCGGCATGCTGCAGCGCAGCGACCAGTGGTGGCACGCGATCCTGAGCCGGCCGTTCAACGACGAGCATCCGGCCTGCGTCGCGGTGCACACCGGCCCCGACGGCGACGATGGCTACGTGTGGTACCGGGCCGACAGCGACTCGCTGCCCGACGATACCGACCCGCGGCTGACGGTCGAGGACCTGCACACCGCCACCCCGCAGGCAAGCGCCGCGCTGTGGCGGTTCGTCTGCCGAGTCGACCTGATCAGCGCCGTCAAGGGCTGGCTGCGGCCGCTCGACGAGCCGATCGAGCTGCTGCTCGAGGACGCCAGGGCGTGCCGCACGACCGGCATCTACGACGAGACGTGGCTGCGCCTGGTCGACGTGCCCGCCGCGCTCGACGCGCGGACGTGGGGCGGCGGCGACGCCGTCGTGATCGGTGTGTCGGATGCGCTGCTGCCGGCCAACAGCGGCGGTTACTGGCTCACCCCGGACGGCGTCAAGCGCACCGACGAGCGGCCCCAGCTCGAGCTGCCGGTCGCCGAGCTGGCCCGGTTGTACCTGGGCGACGTGGCGCCGTCGGTGCTCGCCGGCACCGGACGAATGACCGTGCACGACCCGGCGGCGCTGCCGGCCGCCGATGCGCTGTTTGGCGCCGGCAGCGGCGTCACGCCCTGGGCCGGGACGTTCTTCTAACCGGGGGCCTTCGCCAGCGCCTCGGTCAGCCGCTCGACCGGACCGCCCAGGTTCCATCGCTCGCGCAGCTCGGCCAGGCGCTCAGGGTCGACCGGGGCGTTCGGCAGCCGGTCCGGCCCGGAGAACTCGACCGGTGCGTCGGGCGCCACGTACACCACGGCCGGCGCCTTGGTGAGGTAGTCGGCGGCGGCAACCAGCTTGGCGCGAACGCCGGAGGCCAGCCGCTTGTCGGCGGGATCGCCCACGGCCACCAGCAGCTCCTCGTAGGAGTCGAACCTGGACACGACCGCCGCCGCGGTCTTCTCGCCGATGCCTGGGACGCCTGGCAACCCGTCCGAGGGGTCGCCGCGCAGGATCGCCATGTCCGCGTACGAAACGCCGGCGCGCCCGGCCGGCAGCGCGTAGCGCTGCGCTACCTCGGCCGGCCCGTACACCTGCGCCCTGGCAAGACCGCGTCCGGCGTAGCGCACCCGGACCGGGTTGGGCTCGTCGCGCACCACCTGGAACAGGTCCCGGTCGCCCGACACCACCTCGACCGGGTCGCTGCGCTCGGTCGCGCACAGCGTGCCGATCACGTCGTCGGCCTCGTACCCGGCGGCGCCGGCCATCGCGATCCCGAACGCCGACAGCACGTCGATGATGACCTCGACCTGCGGCACCAGCTCGTCCGGGACGACCTCCAGCTTGCCGTCCGGGGCGAGCCGGTGGGCCTTGTACGAGGGCAGCGCCTTGACCCGGAACGCCGGCCGCCACTCGAGGTCCATGCAGGCCACCAGCCGGGTCGGGCCCGCGGCACCAACCACGTAGGCGATCATGTCGGTGAACCCGCGAACCGCGTTGACCGGGCTGCCGTCGGGCGCGCGTGCCGCGTCGATCGGCACGCCGTGAAAGGCCCGGAAGTACAAGCTCGCCGCGTCCACCAGCACCAGCACAATGCGGCAGCCTACGGCCGTAGGCTGCCAGCCATGACGGAACTCGCCGAACGGCTACGCCGCGCCGCCGCGACCACCGGTGCGGCCGGCCTGGACGCGCTGCTGATCACGCCGGGTGCGGACCTGCAGTACCTGATCGGGCTTCCGGCCGATCACCACGCCTCCTTCGGCGAGCGGCTCACCTGCCTCGTGCTGCGCGCCGAGGGGCCGCCGGTGTTCGTCGTGCCGCGCCTGGAGCGGCCGGGGCACGAGCACCTCGGGCTCGGGTCGCTCGGGGTGCAGCTGGCCGACTGGACCGACAACGACGACCCGTACGAGACCGTCGCGGGCCTGCTGCCCGGCTCGGCGGAGACGGCGGTTTCGGACTGGATGCCGACCGTGCACGCGTACGGGCTGCGCGAGGCGATGCCGAACACGCGACAGGTGCTCGCCGGGCCGGTGCTGCGCGAGCTGCGGATGCGCAAGGACGCCGCGGAGGTCGCCGCGCTGCGCAAGGCCGGCGAGGCGATCGACCGGGTCCACGCCCGGATGGGCGAGCTGGCCGCGCCCGGGCGCACCGAGGCGCAGGTCGGCACCGCGATCGCGGCGGCGATCGTCGAGGAGGGCCACGCCCGCGGCGGGTTCACGATCGTCGGGTCCGGCCCCAACGGCGCCAGCCCGCACCACGACGTCTCCGATCGCGTGATCGAGGCGGGTGACATCGTCGTGGTGGACATCGGTGGGGCGGTCGAGGAGGGCTACTTCTCCGACTCCACCCGCACCTACTGCGTCGGCGGCGAGCCCTCCGACGAGGTCGCGCGCGTGTACGCGGTGCTGCAGCGGGCTCAGGCCGCCGCGGTCGCCGCCGTGCGCCCCGGTGTCACCGCGGAGAGCGTCGACGCGGCCGCCCGGACGATCATCGCGGACGCCGGGTACGGCGAGTACTTCGTGCACCGGACCGGGCACGGCATCGGGCTGCAGGTGCACGAGGAGCCTTACATCGTCGCCGGTAACGACCTGGTGCTCGAGCCTGGCATGGCATTCAGCGTCGAGCCCGGGATCTACCTGCCCGGCCGGTGGGGTGCGCGCATCGAGGACATCGTGGTGGTCACCCCGGAGGGCTGCGAGCCGATGAACCGGCGGCCGCGCGAGCTGGTGTCGTTGTGACCAGTC
>DASSUA010000478.1:0-2048 GCA_035707525.1 Pseudonocardiaceae bacterium | reverse complement strand
ATGCCCCCGTTCAAGTCGCGGGCCAACGAGATGGACATCGCCACCACCGTCTGCGATGTCCTCACCGAGGCCCGCACCGATCTGGTCATCGTCGACGAGATCCACAACGTGAACCTGGCCACCAGCGCCGGGGAGGACCTGTCCGACCACCTGAAGTATTTCACCGCTCATTATCTTGAGCCCGCGAATGGCCAAGGTCCAGCCGGGCGTCCCGGCAGGTGCCGCCGTCGTCGAAGACGGCCCGGAAGCGGGGCAGGCCGCCGTACCGGCCCGTGCCGGCCGCCGGCTACCGCCTCGGTCAGGTGCTGCGCGCCACGCTGTCAGAGCACGAGCACCCGGTCCCCGCCGGCGCGCCCGGCTACCACCGCGAGGGCGACCAGCGGGTGTCCGCGATCGTCACCGTGCTGGCCGAGCTGGCGCCGCAGTACGCCCGCGACGAGGACGGCGACCAGGCCATCAACGGGCTGCCCGTGGCCATCATGGACAGAGCAAGGATCGAAGCCTTGAACAGCAAGACCTGATCGGGTCAGGTGCCGGCACGTGCCCACTGGCCCGTGTCGGCAATGGTCGGGGCTGCAGGGCAGCGCGGAGTACCAGCACGGGTGGGGCCGCGATGGCCCACCTGGCTGTCGGGCTGATCTGCGCCGACGACGGTGCCCGCTACCAGCGGTTCGCGCCGCTGCTGCGCGACGTGTACACCGACCGCCGGCCCGGCCAGCCCCGGTCGGCGCAGGCGCCGATGGTGTTGTCCCACCGGCGGCTGACCGGCCTGTCGCCGCGGTTGCAGCACCAGCTGCTGGCCTGCGCCGACGCGCATCTGCCGGTGGGGGAGCGGCTGCGCTACCGCACCTGCACCGCCGCGCCGGCGATGCCCGACCCCGCCGCCACGGCGGCCGCCGACCGGGCCCGGTGGGTGCCGCAGTACCTGTGGCCGGACTGGATCGTGCGGTTCCAGCCGGTGCGGGGGGTGCACGTCGATGACATGGCCATCGACCTGGCCGCCGCGCTGCTGATCCCCGGCAACCCGGTCCGCAACCGACACGCCACCGGCGAGCTGAGCCCGTGGCGCAACAACATCAGCACCCTCCTCGGCGAAATCTGTCGCCCGTATCCGGATGTGCTGGCCGCCATCTGCGCCCTGGCCGACCACCTCGACGAGCACGGGTCGCCGATCGACTACCGCCGGCGTCGGGCCACCTTCCCCGACATCGCGCTGACCGGCCAACAGTGGAAAACGTTGTGCGCCCGGGCCGAGGCCGACCCCGGCCGGGCGGCCCGGCTGGTGCATGCCCGCCGCTACCTGTTCGCTCTGCTGACCGGCGCCGACCTGGCCAATCGGCAGCACCGGCTGGCCTTCGCCGACGCGCAGCAGCGCGACCACTACCTTGCCTTCGGCTGGCAGATGTCCAGCCCGCTGCGCCACCAGCTTCACGAGCACGCCGCCGGGCCGCTGGCCGCGGCCGGCATCGACGAGCCGCTGGTGGCCTTCGAAACCGACGGCGCCGAACCAGAGGCGATCCGCACCTACCACGGCGGCGTCGTCACCGGGTTCGCACCTGGCTGACCAGCCGCTGTTCACTGCGCGGGCGGGACAGGGACAGCGACCACGGTGAGGCCGTCGATACCGGAGAAGTCGGCCGGATTGCAGGTATAGACAGGAAGGCTGTTAGCGACCGCAGTAGCGGCGATCATGGCGTCGTACGCACGGGCGGCGGGCTTTCGTCCCGCCTTGCGCAGGGACGCGGCGACGCGGCCGAACGCGCGAGCCGCGGCCGCATCGAAGGGCAGCGGCTCGAAGTCGGCTTCGGCCTGCTGCACATGGGCCTGGCGGGCGGCGCGTTCGGCGTCGTCGCTGGCCACGAGCGGCCCCACGGACAACTCGGCCAGCGAGATGGCGGTAATGAGCGGCTCGGCGGGAAGACTGGCCGGATTGGTAATGCGCGACAACATGATCACGGTGCTGGTGTCGAGGATGCCACGCCGGTGCGTGACCGTCGCGGCGGTCACAGCGTCGCATCCAGGGCAGTGTCGATGTCGGCCCGCAGCAG
>DASSUA010000477.1:0-2561 GCA_035707525.1 Pseudonocardiaceae bacterium | reverse complement strand
CCGCCGGTGTTGCGGGTGATCCAGACCCGGGCGTCGTCCGTGCCGACGTAGATGACCCGGGAGTCGGCCTTGGCGACGGCGACCGTCGTGATCGTGCCGTACGGGTAGCCGCCGATGCCGCCGACGCCGTGCGACAGGTCGGGGCTGATGACGGTGAAGGTTTGGGCGGAGTTGGTGGAGCGGTTGAGGCGGTTGCCGCCGTAGTACATGATCGCGGGGTTGTTCGGGTCGAACTCGACGGGCGTGAGCCAGTTGCGCCGGTCGGAGACGGTCGCGCCGAACGAGGTCATGGTGTTGCCGCCGTCGGTGGAGCGCCGGCACGAGCCGTACTGGGAGCAGGCGTAGACCCTGTTCTGGTTGGCCGGGTCGATCAGGTTGGCCAGGCCGTCGCCGCCGTTGATCGAGTTCCAGTTGGTGGCTCCCCAGGAGCGGACCGAGCCGTTGTCCTGCAGGCCGCCGCTGATCCTCGACCGGTCCTGCCTGGACACGGCGACGGTGTAGAACTGCAGGTTGATCTGCCGGGTCGACTTGGTCCAGGTGCTGGTCAGCGAGCCGTTGGCCGAGGAGCGGTAGACGCCGCCGTCGTTGCCGAGGTAGACGCGGTTGGCGGTGAGCGGGTCCCACGCCATCGCGTGCTGGTCGACGTGGAACGACGAGGAGTTGCGCCGCCAGGAGGCGCCGGCGTCGAGGGTCTCCAGCATCGGCACGCCGGCGACGAACGCGTGCTGCGAGGCGGCCGGGTCGACCCAGATCCGGCCGAACCACCAGCCGAACGTCGACTGCGAGGCGGACAGGTAGCTGGTGTTGGTGATCGCCGTCCAGCTGTCGCCGCCATTCGTCGACGTCCAGAAGCCCAGGAAGTCGCCTGAGGTGTCGGCGGCGATCGCGTAGAGCCGGCTCGGGTTGCTCCTGGCCACGGCGATACCCATGCGGCCGAGGTTGGAGCTCACCGCCGGCAGGCCGGCGCCGAGCCTGGTCCACGTGGCGCCGCCGTCGGTGCTGCGGTAGACGCCCGAGCCCACGCCGCCGTAGACCCGGCCGTTGGGGAGCCGGCGGTGGTCCCACATGGCGGCGTAGATCCGGTTCGGGTCGGTCGGGCTGATCGCGACGTCGATCGCGCCGGTAGTGCCGTTCGCGCCGGCCAGGACGAGCTGCCAGGTGGCCCCGCCGTCGGTCGTACGGTAGAGGCCGCGCTGACCGCCAGGGACGAACAGGTTGCCGGCCGCGGCGACGAACAGGCGGCTGGAGTTGGTGGGGTCGATCGCGATCCGGCCGATGCGGTCGCTGGTGGCCAGGCCGAGCGACTGCCACGACGCGCCGCTGTCGGTCGAGCGGAACATCCCGGCGCCGGGGAACGTCACGCTGCCGCCGCCGGGGTTCGACTCGCCGGTGCCGGCGTAGAGCGTGCCGCTCGGGGTGATCGCCAGCGCCCCGATCGACGGGGTGAGCGCCGGGTTCCAGGCCGAGGTGAACGTCGCTCCGGCGTCGGTGGAGCGCCACACGCCGCCGGTGGCCGCCGCCGCGAACACGGTGTTGGCCTGGGTCGGGTGGGCCACCAGGTCGGTCACCCGGCCGCCGATGTTGGACGGGCCGAGCGACTGCCAGGCGAGCTGGGCGCCGGGGGCGGTCCCGATGGCCTGGGCACGGCGCCGCGCGCCGGCCTCGAGGCCGCCGACGTCGAGGGCCTGGAACGGATAGATGCGCTGGGCGGCGAACCAGCGGTCGGAGCCGGCCGGCCCAGGGACGTTGGCCAGCTCCGACTCCGGCGCATTCGCCCGCCGTTCCAGCTGGTCGGGCGAGTACTGGCCGGGCAGCCGGTGCACCGGACCGATCGTCAGGTCCGCGGCAACCGGACTGAAGCTCGCCGCCGCGGAAACGATCGTGATGAACGCCAGAATTGATCTCCGAACGTAACCGCGCATAAACGGAATGTTAAGGCCCGTCCGGCGGCCCGCCCAGCCTTCGCGCCGGAAAGCAGCCGTTCAGCACGGGCCCGGTCGACCGTTCGGGCCACCCGTCCCGCCGGGGTTCCTGGTGGTCCGCGGCGACGATCCGCATGCCGAGGACTCCCGGCCCTACGGGTACGTGTCGGCGTGATCGCCTTGGTCGTGTTGTGCCTGCCGGCTCGGAGGCGGCGCCGTCTCGTCGGCCTCGGCTGACGTCGGCTAACGTCGGGCTGGCGTCGGCTGACCTCTGAGCCCCCTCTGAGCCGCACAGTGCGCATGGCGGGTTGGCGTCCCGCAAAGCTGTGCATAGTTGAATCCCGGAGGACGCCAACTATCGGCAAGACGACAATGCCGCCTGCCGTCGGCCAGGCGCTGGTTCCGGCAAGCGGAGCCCAGGAACAGGCTGGTGGACAAGCAACATCGAGCTCCTGGCGGCAACTTCATGGTTGCTAGTCAAACATATGTTCGATACGATCGCCAGCATGAGGAGGTCAAGCTGGCGGCTCGGCGACGACGCGGTGTTTGACAAGCTGCCTGACCGTCTTGGGTGGGCCCGAGGATGGTGTGCTGTTTCTGTCTGCGCTTGCCAGGGACAATGCCATTGTGGCCTTGGCT
>DASSUA010000476.1:0-4891 GCA_035707525.1 Pseudonocardiaceae bacterium | reverse complement strand
GCCATCGGCCCGCCGTCGACGCCGCGGTCGCCCGGATCGCCGGCGTGGAGCACGTCGCCGAGGTGGCCGATCCGTTCGACGCCGGCGCGGTGTCGCCCGACGGGCGGATCGGCTTCGCGGTGATCACCTTCGACCGGCCCTCGACCGAGCTCGGGCCGGCGCCGCTGGCCGCCCTCGCCGACGCGATGGCGCCTGCACGGGCGGCCGGCCTCGCGGCCGAGCTCGGCGGCGACGCGGCGTTCATCAATGCCCCGACGGAGACGTCGGGCACCGAGGCGGCCGGCCTGCTGGCCGCGCTGGTCGTGCTGGTTGTTGCGTTCGGGACAATCGTGGCCGCGCTGGTCCCGCTCGTGCTCGCCCTGGTGGCGGTGGGCGCCGGCGTGGCCGGCATCACGTTGCTGGCCGGTGCGATGGAGGTCTCGAGCGCCGCACCCACCATCGGGGCGATGGTCGGGCTGGGGGTCGGCATCGACTACGCCCTGTTCATGATGGCCCGCTACCGCGAGCACCGCGCCGCCGGCCAGGACAACCCGACCGCGCTGTCGAACGCCATGGGGTCGGCGGGCTCGGCCGTCCTGTTCGCCGGCGGCACCGTCATCGTGGCCATGGCCGCCCTGGTGCTGACCGGCCTGGGCTTCCTGGCCTCGATCGGGCTCAGCACCTCGCTGATTGTGCTCGTCGCCGTGGCGACCGCCCTCACGCTGCTGCCGGCCCTGCTGTCGCTGCTCGGCGACCGCGTCGATGCCGGGCGGCTCCTACGCCGCCGGCGCCCCATCCGGCAGGCCGAGGGCACGGCCTGGTGGCGCTTCGCCCACCGCGTGTCGGGCCGGCCGTGGCCGTACCTGGCCGTCGCCTCGGTGGTGCTGCTCGCCCTGGCCGCCCCGGCGCTCCAGATGAAGACGGGCTTCCCGGACGCGGGCGACGACTCGACCAGCGCCACCCACCGTCGCGCCTACGACCTGCTGGCCGACGGCTTCGGCCCGGGCGTCAATGCCCCACTGCTGCTCGTCGTCGACCTGCGCCGCCCCGGCGTGGACGCCCGGGCCATCGATGCGTTGGCCGAGCGCGTCGCCGCCGACCCTGGCATCGCCATGGTCGGTGAGCCGCAGATCTCCCCTGCCGGGGACACGGTCGTGCTGCCCACGATCCCCACCACCGCACCCGCGGACGCCGCCACGCCCGAAACGCTCGACCGGGTCCGCGACCTGGTCCCCGCCAACGTCGCCGTGTCCGGCCTTACGGCCATGACCGACGACCTCACCAGGCAGCTGTCCGACACCCTGCCCATCTTCATCGGCGCCATTCTGGCCGCGTCGTTCCTGCTCCTGATGGCGGTGTTCCGCTCGGTCGCGGTGCCGCTGAAGGCGGTCGTGATGAACCTGCTGTCGATCGGTGGGGCCTACGGCGTCGTGGTGGCCGTGTTCCAGTGGGGCTGGCTCGGGGACCTGTTGAACCTGGAGCGGACCTACCTGATCGCCTCACCGATGCCGATCATCTTCTTCGCGGTGCTCTTCGGCCTGTCCATGGACTATGAGGTGTTCCTGCTCTCGCGCATCCGCGAGGCCTACGACGCCACCGGCGACAACGCCGAGGCGGTGGCCCGCGGCATGGCAGGCACTGGCCGCGTCATCACCTCGGCCGCGCTGATCATGACGGTGGTGTTCGCGAGCTTCGTCGCCAACCCGTCACCGCTGGTCAAGATGCTGGGCCTCGGGCTGTCGACGGCCATCGTGCTCGACGCGACCCTCGTCCGGATGGTCCTGGTGCCCGCGACCATGGCCCTGCTGGGCCGCGCCAACTGGTGGCTGCCCCGCTGGCTCGACCGCCGGCTGCCCCAGGTGCGCATGGAGAGCCCCGAGGTCCAGCGGCAGCCCGAGCCTATCCTCGCCGGCGTGTCCGGTCACGACTGATGCGACGAGGATGCGGTTGCCGTCCGGAAGCGGCGAAGGCGCAGGCTGTTGCTGACCGCGAAGATGCTGAAGAACGACATCGCGGCGCCGGCGGTCATGGGGTGGGCAGCCCGGTGGTGGTCACGAAATGGGTGGCGCGCCGCCCTGGTGACTGCGCGCTCGGCCGAGTGTTCTGCGTCACTCGGCTGACATGATCACTGTCAGACGCTGTGATCAGCCGATGCGGGTTCCAGGTCCTTAGTTCGAGTGCCTAGCCCCACATAGGCCAGACCTCGACCAGGGCTCCGGCGGGCAGGTGGTCGACCTCGGCGGGAACGACCATCCATGCGTTGGCGGCGGCCAAGGCGTGGACCATGCCGGCGCCCTGGGCGCCCACGGCGCGTACCAGATGGCGGTCTGCCTGCATCCAGCAGTGCGCACGGACCATGTGCAAACGACCTGGTGCTTGGCTGAACGACTCAGTCAGATGCGCTTGCAGCCGCAGCCGGTCGTCCCTGCGGCCTTGCATGGCCAGCAGCGCCGGCCGCACGAACACCTCATAGGCGGCCAGGGCGGATGCCGGATTCCCTGGAAGGCCGAACAGTGGGGTGCCGGCAATGGCGCCGAACACAAACGGCTTGGCTGGCCGCAGCGCCACCCGCCAGGTGTGGAGCTCGCCATGGCGGCTCAGCACCTGCTTGAGATGGTCGTGTCGCCCAACCGAGGCGCCGCCCACGGTGACCAGGGCGTCGCTGTCCTTGGCGGCATCCAGCAGGGTGGCGGCGAGCAGGCGAGCGTCATCGTCGAGGGGGCCGAGGGTGGCCGTGATGCATCCGACGTCGGCGAGCAGGGCCTGCAAGGCGGGACCCACGGCGTCGAACACCTGGTGGTCGGCCAGGGGCTGGCCAGCCGGGACGACCTCGGTGCCGGTCAGCACAATCGTGATTCGGGGTGGGCGTCGCACCTGCAGTGTCGTGCGGCCCAGCGCGGCGGCGGCCACGATCTGCCCTGCCGTGAGGACCTGGCCGGCGTGTAGCAACTCGCTGCCGGCGGGCACGTCCTCGCCTCGCCGCCGGACGTGCTGGCCACGGTCCGCCGGCTCGCTGACCAGCACCTTGCCGTCGTGCTCGATGGCGTGCTCGAGCATGATGACGGCATCGGCACCGGCGGGCAGTGGGGCCCCTGTGGCGATGGGGCAAGCGCAGCCGGCCGGCATCCCGGGCGGCGAGGCCTGGCCGGCCGAGGCCGGTGCGACCAGCCGCAGGGTGATCGGGGCGTCCGCCTCGGCGCCGGTGCGGACCGCATAGCCGTCCATGGCCGCGTTGTCGAACCGTGGCAACGGCATGGGGGCGCGCACCGCCTCGGCCAACACGCGCCCGGCCGCCTGGGGCAGCGGCAGCGGGGTCGCCGCGAGCACGGGCACGGCTGCCTCGATCGAGGCGGCAACCTCCTCGACCGACGCCAGTGACTCACCCGCCGCCGGCGTCCTTCGGGCGCTGGTTCCTAGGGAGCGTGTCACGAACGGCCAGGCTCTTTTTCCGGTTCAGGTGGTGCGGTGCCGTGGCGGTGCCGGCGACGGCGTTGGGGCAGCCTCCTCGGCGGCGGCTTCCTGTTGCGACAGGGGCGGCCGCACGATGAAGGGGATGATGGCGCTGACCAGCATGATCCCCGAGATCACATACAGCGCGTTGCTGTAGGCGCCGGTGGACTCGCGGATCCTGGCGATCAGTGTCGGCCCCACGATGCCGGCCACGCCCCAGGCGGTCAGCATCAGCCCGTACACCGAGCCGACGTTCTTGGGCCCGAAGTAGTCGGCCGCGAAGGCTGGCATGGTCCCGAAGCCGCCCCCGTAGCAGAGCAGGATGATGAACGCGAGGACGGTGAACAGGCCGAAGGTGGTGGCCTTTGGCAGCAGGAAGAACACCACCGCCTGGACCAGGAACATGGTCAGGAAGACCCACTTGCGGCCGATGAAGTCCGACAGCCAGGCCCACAGGAACCGCCCGGCCCCGTTGGCGATGGAGATGATGCCGACCAGGCCGGCGGCGACGATGGCGCTCACCCCGGTGATCTCCTCGGCCATGGGCGCGGCCTGGGAGATGATGGCGATGCCGGCGGTCACGTTGAGGAACAGCAGCGCCCACAGCGCATACCACTGCCAGGTGCGGACGGCCTCCTTGACGGTGTAGTCCCGGGCCGAGCGCTGCGCCCTCTGCGCCTCCGACGGCTCCCACCCCGGCGGCCGGTAGCCCTCCGGAGGGTTGCGCATCAGCAGGGCCGCGCCGGCGACCATGACCAGGTAGATGACGCCGAGGATGGCGAAGGTCGGCAGCACCCCACGCGACTCGATCAGCCGGGTGGCGATCGGCGCCGTGACCAGCGCACCGGCGCCGAAGCCGGCCACCGCGATCCCGGTGATCATGCCCCGCTTGTCGGGGAACCACTTGACCAGGGTGGCCACGGGCACGATGTAGCCGAAGCCGAGCCCGATCCCGGCCAGGACCCCGTACGTGAGGTAGAGGACCCAGAGCTTGTCGGCCGACAGGCTGGCCAGGAAGACCCCGGCCCCATACAGCGCCTACAGCGCCGCGGCGGTGAGGCCGACGGTGCGGGGACCGACCCTGGCCATCCAGAGCCCGCCGAACACCGCGGCCAGACCGAGGAAGAAGATCGACAGGGTGAAGGTCAGGGTGACCTGGGAGATCGACCAGCCGAACTCCTTGGTCAGCGGGATCCGGAACACACTCCAGGCATAGACGGCGCCCAAGGCGAGCTGCATGACGACACCGGCGGCAGCGATCAGCCACCGGTTCCCGACGGCGCCTTGCCGCGCGGATTGGGTTTGCCCAGCCATGATTAGACCTCCTGCCGACGTCTTGGCTGGTTGCTGGACCCCTCAGCCATTGGTCGCCGCCACTCGCTCCCGTTGCGGCTTGACGACGTACTTGGGATCACGCGCTGACTGGTACCCCGCCTTGTAGACCGCCAATCGCTCGAATGCC
>DASSUA010000475.1:0-3004 GCA_035707525.1 Pseudonocardiaceae bacterium | reverse complement strand
GGTCCAGCGGCGCACCGCGTAGGAGTGCACGAAGTAGACGCGGGTGCCCTCGTCCAGCCCCGCGAACAGGGCCGAGCCGGCGGCGGCGCTCACGGTGTTCCAGCCCATGTGCGGCAGCACCCTGGCGGAGAGCCGCTCGACGGTGCCCGGCCACTGGCCGCAGCCGGCGGTTCGGGTGCCGTGCTCGACGCCCAGCTCGAACAGCACCTGCATGCCGACGCAGATGCCGAGCACCGGGCGGGAGCCGGCGAGGCGCTCGTCGATGATCCGGTCGCCGCGCACCGCGCGCAGGCCCGCCATGCACGCCGCGAAGGCGCCGACGCCGGGCACCACGAGCCCGCCGGCGTCGAGCGCCTCGTGCCGGTCGGCGGTCACCGTGACGTCGGCGCCGGCCCGCGCCAGGGCGCGCTGGGCGGAGCGAAGGTTGCCGGACCCGTAGTCCAGCACGACAACGCGGGGCACGAATGCGAGCGTAGTCCCCGCCGCGCCCGCCTGAACTTCAACTATGGTCAAGGTATGTCAGTGCATCACGGCAAGCTGACAATCGGCGAGGTGGTCCGGCGAAGCGGGGTGGCGCACAGCGCGCTGCGGTTCTACGAGCAGCGCGGGCTGATCAGCTCCGACCGCACGACCGGCAACCAGCGCCGCTACCCGAGGGAGGTGCTGCGCCGGCTCGCGTTCATCCGCGCCGGGCAGCGGGTCGGGCTGTCCCTGGAGGACATCGGCGCGGCACTCGCCGAGCTGCCCGATGGGCGAACCCCGAACACCCGGGACTGGCAGCGGCTGTCCCGCTCGTGGCGGGCCGAACTGGACACGCGCATCGACGGCCTCGTCCGGCTCCGCGACAAGTTGACCGGCTGCATCGGGTGCGGCTGCCTGTCGCTTCGAACGTGCTCGCTCTACAACGCCGACGACGAACTCTCCGCCCTCGGCCCCGGCTCGGCCAAGCTCCGACCCGCCGCCGAGGGCGGCATCCCCTGACCGCGACAAACAGGGCTAGAGGCGGGCTAGAGGACGCCCTTGGTGGAGGGGACGCCACCGGCTCGGGGGTCGTGCTCCACCGCCGCGCGCAGGGCCCGTGCCACGGCCTTGTACTGCGCCTCGGTGATGTGATGGGGGTCGCGGCCGTACAACACCCGCACGTGCAAGGCGAGCTGGGCGTGGAACGCGATCGACTCGAACACGTGCCGGTTGAGCACGGTCGGGTAGTTGCCGCCGACGACGAACGAGGTCAGCGCCTCGGGCTCGCCGGTATGCACGCAGTACGGGCGGCCAGAGACGTCGACCGCGCAGTGCGCGAGCGTCTCGTCCATCGGCACGAACGCGTCGCCGAAGCGGCGGATGCCGAACTTGTCGCCGAGCGCCTTGCGGATGGCCTCGCCGAGCACGATCGCGACGTCCTCGACGGTGTGGTGGGCGTCGACGTCGACGTCGCCGGTCGAGCGCACCACCAGGTCGAAGCTGGCGTGCGCGCCGAGCGAGGTGAGCATGTGGTCGAAGAACGGCACCCCGGTGTCGATGTCGACCTTGCCGGCGCCGTCGAGGTCGAGCTCGACGAGCACGGTCGACTCCTTGGTGGTCCGCTCGACCCGCGCCGCCCGGTTCATCGCGCCACCTCCTTGGATGCGGCCAGAAACGCGTCGTTCTCCGCCGGCAGGCCGATCGTGACACGCAGGTGGCCGGCGATGCCGACATCCCTGATCAGCACACCGCGACTCAGGTAGTCCCGCCAGGCGGCCGCCGCATCGGGGAACCGGCCGAACAGGACGAAGTTGGCGTCACTGTCGACGACGTCGAAACCGATGTCGCGCAACGTCCGGCAGACGCGCCCGCGCTCGGCGACGAGCGCCGCGACGCCGGCCAGCGTCGACTGCGCGTGCGCAAGCGCGGCGCGGGCGGCCACCTGGGTCAGGGCCGACAGGTGATACGGCAGCCGGACCAGCAGCAGCGCCTGCACCACGGCCGGCGCGGCGGCCAGGTAGCCGAGCCGGCCGCCGGCGAACGCGAACGCCTTGCTCATCGTGCGGGTTACGACCAGCCGGTCGCCCAGCTCGTCGAGCATCGTGATGGCGCTGCGCTGCGCCGAGAACTCGGCGTAGGCCTCGTCGAGCACGACCATGCCGGGCGCGGCGCGCACCAGCCGCCGCAGGTCGGCGAGCGGGACCGTCTGCCCGGTTGGGTTGTTCGGGCTGGTCAGGAACACCACGGCCGGGGCGCGGGCAGCGATCAGCTCGGCCGCCGCGGCGGCGTCGAGCGAGAAGTCGCCGCGGCGCGGGGCCGGCAGCCACTCGGTGTGCGTGCCGGCGGCGATCAGCGGGTGCATCGAGTACGACGGCTCGAAGCCCAGGGCGTGCCGGCCGGGCCCGCCGAAGGCCTGCAGCAGCTGCTGGAGCACCTCGTTGGAGCCGTTTGCCGCCCACACGTTGTCCGCCCGCAACGGCACGCCGGTCGTCTCCGCCAGATAGCCGGCGAGGTCCGCGCGCAGGGCGACCGCGTCCCGGTCGGGGTAGCGGTGCAGCGTCCCGGCCGCCGCCGAAACCGCATCGGCGACGTCGGCGACGAGCTCGGCCGGCGGCGGGTACGGGTTCTCGTTGGTGTTCAGCCGCACCGGCACGTCCAGCTGCGGCGCCCCGTAGGGGGTGCGGCCCCGCAGGTCCTCGCGCAGCGGCAGGTCCGCGAGCCGCACGGCCGCACCCGGCAGGCTCACCGCACGTCCCGCGGCCGCACGTCCCGCGGCCGGACGTCCCGCGGCCGGACGTCCCGAAGCCGGGCGGTCACGGCCTGGCCGTGCGCCGGCAGGTCCTCGGCCTCGGCCAGCGCGACGACGTGGTCGGCGACCTTGACCAGCGCGTCCTCGTCGTACTCGATCAGCTGGACGCCCCGCAGGAAGCTGGCGACCGACAGGCCCGAGGAGTGCCTGGCGCAGCCGCCGGTCGGCAGCACGTGGTTGGAGCCGGCGCAGTAGTCGCCGAGCGAAACCGGGGCGTACGGCCCGACGAAGATC
>DASSUA010000474.1:0-2085 GCA_035707525.1 Pseudonocardiaceae bacterium | reverse complement strand
CATCGTGGGCAACAACCGATGCCCAACAATACGAGCAACGTTCAGACCTGACCAGGGCGCCCACGAGGCGACAGGTCCAGGTGCGGGACCAGGCGTGTCGGCGGCGCGTGGAAACTGACCACCTTTCGGCACTCGAAAGCTGACCACTCTGCTGGACCCTGGCTCGGTGTCGAGCTGGGGAGGAAGCGGGGTGTTGAGTGTGGAGGACTGGGCGGAGATCCGTCGGCTGCGGCGGGCGGAGGGCATGCCGATCTTGGCGATCGCCAGGGTGATGGGGGTCTCGAGGAACACGGTGAAGCGGGCGTTGGCGTCCGACGGGCCGCCGCGGTACCAGCGGCCGCCGCGTGGGTCGGTCGTGGACGCGGTCGAGCCGCGGATCCGTGAGCTGCTCAGGGCGTGGCCGTCGATGCCGGCGACGGTGGTCGCCGAGCGGATCGGCTGGCAGCGGTCGATCCGGGTGCTGCGGGATCGGGTCGCCGAGTTGCGCCCGGCGTACCTGCCGCCGGATCCGGCGTCGCGGACGACGTATGCCGCTGGGGAGCTGGCGCAGTGTGACTTGTGGTTCCCGCCGGTCACGCTGCCGGTGGGGTTCGGGCAGACGCGCACGGCGACACGGCTGCCGGTCCTGGTCATGGTCAGCGGCTACTCGCGCTGGTTGAGCGCACGGCTGGTCCCGTCACGGACGGCGGAGGACCTGTTCGCCGGCTGGTGGCAGCTGCTGGAGCAGCTGGGCGGGGTGCCCAAGGCGCTGGTGTGGGACCAGGAGGGCGCGGTCGGCAAGCGCCGCCGGCGCGTCACGGTGCTGACCGGGGCCGCGCACGCGTTCCGTGGCGTGCTCGGCGCCAAGATCGTGCTGTGCGACCCGGCCGATCCGGAGGCCAAGGGCCTGGTGGAACGGGCCAACGGCTATCTGGAGACGTCGTTTCTGCCCGGCCGGACCTTTGCCAGCCCGGCGGACTTCAACGCCCAGCTCGCCGACTGGCTCCAGCTGGTCAACCGTCGGCATCGTCGCGCGCTCGGCTGTGCGCCGACCGACCGCATCGACGCCGACCGGGCCGCGATGCTGTCGTTGCCGCCGGTCGCGCCGGCGACCGGGTGGCGCTCGTCGTTGCGGCTGCCGCGCGACCACTACGTCCGCTTGGACGCCAACGACTACTCGGTGCACCCGTCGATGGTCGGCCGCCGCGTTGAGCTGACCGCCGACCTCGAATGCGTCCGTGCGTGGTGCGACGGGCGGCTGGTCGCCGACCATCAGCGCTGCTGGGCCAGGCACCAGACGATCAGCGATCCCGACCACGTCACCGCCGCCCACGCGCTGCGCGCCGAGCGCCGCAACAGCGGACACGACGAGCCGACGCAGGTCGAGCTGCGCTGCCTGGCCGACTACGACACCGCCTTCGGCCTCGACGACGGCGAGGGGGTCGCGTGATGGCGCCGACCAAGGCGACCCGTGACCTCACCGCCGAGCTGGCGTTCCTGACCCGCGCCCTCAAAGCACCCTCGCTGCGCGAGGCCGCCGGGCGGTTGGCCGAGCGGGCCCGGACCGAAGGCTGGTCGCACGAGGAGTTCCTCGCGGCCTGCCTGCAGCGCGAGGTCGCCGCTCGTGAGGCCCACGGCGACGAAGGCCGGATCAGGGCGGCACGGTTCCCGGCGCGCAAGAGCCTGGAAGAGTTCGACTACGACCACGCCAGGGCGTTGAAACGGGACGTGATCGCGCACCTGGGCACCCTAGATTTCATCACCGCCCGCGACAACGTCGTCTTCCTCGGACCGCCCGGGACCGGCAAGACCCACCTGGCGATCGGCCTGGGCGTCCGGGCCTGCCAGGCCGGCCATCGCGTGCTGTTCGCGACCGCGGCCGCCTGGGTTGCCCGCCTCGCCGACGCCCACCACCAAGGCACCCTCCAGGCCGAACTGGTCCGGCTGGGCCGCTACCCATTGCTGGTCATCGACGAGGTCGGCTACATCCCCTTCGAGCCGGAGGCCGCCAACCTGTTCTTCCAGCTGGTCAGCGCCCGCTACGAGCGCGCCTCGCTGCTCGTGACCAGCAACAAGCCGTTCGGCCGCTGGGGCGAGGTCTTCGGC
>DASSUA010000473.1:0-2371 GCA_035707525.1 Pseudonocardiaceae bacterium | reverse complement strand
CCGCGACGTCACCGTCGACTATTCGACCGCCCGGGGCTGGGTGCCGGCGGTGCGCGGGGTTTCGCTGACCCTGGAGTCCGGGCAGACGCTCGGCCTGTGCGGCGAGTCGGGTTGCGGCAAGTCGACGCTTGCGATGGCGGTGCTGCGGCTGCTGCCGAAGACGGCCCGCATCGGCGGGCAGGTCCTGGTCGGCGGCCGCGACGTCGAGCGGCTGTCCTGGGGTGAGCTGCGGGCCGTCCGCTGGTCCGAGGCGTCGATCGTCTTCCAGGGCGCGATGCACTCGCTCAACCCGGTGCAGCGCGTCGGCGACCAGATCGCCGAGGCGATCCGGCTGCACTCGCGGGCGCCCTCCGGTGTGCGCCGCCAGGTCGGCGAGCTGCTCCAGCAGGTCGAGCTGCCGGCGCGGCGCGCGCTGGCCTATCCGCACGAGCTCTCCGGCGGGCAGAAGCAGCGCGTCATGATCGCCATGGCGCTCGCGTGCGAGCCCAACCTGGTGATCGCCGACGAGCCCACCACGGCGCTCGACGTCGTCGTGCAGGCGCAGGTGCTCGACCGGTTCGGCGCGCTCGTGCGCGACCGCGCCATCGGCCTGATGATGATCAGCCACGACCTGTCGGTGCTGGCCGCGACGTGCCAGCGGGTCGCAGTCATGTACGACGGGCGGATCGTCGAGGAGGGGCCGGCCGGCCAGATCATGGCCGACCCGCGGCACCCGCACGCCAAGGCGCTCGCCGCGGCCTTCCCGGTGGTCGGCGACCCGGCGTCCCGGCGCGTGCCGGGCCCGGCCACCCAGAACGGCGTTCGGGACAGGCCAGGCACCGCCGGCCAGGACGGGCCGCCCGGCGAGGGTGTGCTGGCCGCGCACGACCTGAGGGTGACGTTCCCGGTCCGCGGCGGCGGAACGGTGCGCGCGGTCGACGGGGTGAACCTCGCGTGCCGGCCCGGCGAGATCGTCGCGCTGGTGGGCCAGTCCGGCTCCGGCAAGACGACGCTCGCGCGCTGCCTGCTCGGCCTGCAGCCCCCCACCGCGGGCACGGTCAGCTACGACGGCAAGCCGCTGCCTACCTCGTCGAGAGGACTGCGGGCCTACCGGCGCAAGGTGCAGCTGGTGCTGCAGGACCCGGCGAGCGCGCTCAACCCCAGGCACACCGTGTACGAGTCGGTCGCGGAGGGCCTGCGCATTCACGGCCTGCACCGCACCGCCGACGAGCGCGAGCTGGTGGCCGACGCCCTGGCCAAGGCGGAGCTGCGGCCGCCCGAGCGGTTCTTCCCGGCGCTGCCGCACGAGCTGTCCGGCGGGCAGCGCCAGCGGGTCGTGATCGCCGGCGCGCTCGCGCTTGCGCCGCGGTTCCTGGTCGCCGACGAGCCGGTGGCGTCGCTCGACGCCTCGGTCCGCGGCGAGATCCTGACCCTGCTGCTGCGGCTGCGCACCGACCTCGGCCTGGGTGCCCTGGTGATCACCCACGACCTCGGCCTCGCGTGGAACATCGCCGACCGGGTGCTCGTGATGTACCGGGGCCGGCTCGTCGAGGAGGGCCCGGTCGAGCAGGTTCTGCTCGACCCCGTCCACGACTACACGAAGCTGCTGATCTCGGTCCTGCCGCAGTCGGTGCGGCGGCTGGAGAGCACCGCCCTGACCGGACAGCTCGACCGGGACTGACGCCCCCCGGGGCGCGCACTTGGGGAGCTTTGGTTCTCACGGGGGCAACCAAAGCTCCCCAAGTGCGCGTGGGATCAGCGGACGTGCGACGGCACGACGTCGACGTCGTCGACGTTGACGAACATCATCCGGTGGCCGAACTGGATCTGGTAGTAGCGCATCTGGCCGCGCACGACCATGCAGTCACCGGGGCCGGAGCAGTTGTAGGTGACGGCGCGGTAGTACTCGCTGGGGACGAGCTGGCCGAGCGAGTACTTCTCCCCGGCATGGAACGTGTACTGCAGGGGCACGATCGGCTGCACCGGAATGACCGGCGGGTACGCGGCCGGTTCCGGGTAGGCGCGCCCGTAGACCGGGACGGTGGCCCGGCCCGCCTTCGGCGTGACCACCAGCCCGCTCGCCCAGACCGCGGCGGGGTTGGTGCTGGGGTTGTAGAACCACGCCCGCTGGCCGAGGTACCAGATGGCCGTCCAGTCGCCGCGCACCTCGGCGACCGCCCAGTGGGTGCCGGCCGAGGCCCTGGCGCCGTGGTCGGAGACGTGCATGGTGCTCGGCGCGCCGCTCGGACGCAGGCCGATGTCGACCACGAGCGGCGCGGTGTGCGAGGGCTGCGAGCGCAGGATCACCGACGACGAGCTGCGCGACGGGCACAGCGCGCCCGGGTTGGCCGGGTTGCAGCCGTAGAACGCCGGCCGGTTGGTGTCCCAGTTG
>DASSUA010000472.1:0-2288 GCA_035707525.1 Pseudonocardiaceae bacterium | reverse complement strand
ACCGCCGTGCGGATCGGGTGGGTCAGGTCGAGCTGGGTCAGGTCGAGCTGAGTCCGGTCGAGCTGAGTCCGGTCGAGCGCCGTGCCAGCGGCGATGACGAGCACGTCGGTGTCTTCGGTTGAGTCGATCAGCTCGCAGGTGCTGGACCGCACCAGGTCGGCGACGACTCGCAGCTGCGGGGCCAGCCGGTCGGCCAGCTCCGCCGCGGCATCGAGGGCGGCCACCTCCCCCTCCAACGAGCGCTCCGCCGGGTGCCCCATGATGCGCGTCACCGGGCGCCCCGCCGGGCGCCCAACAGCTCGCTGCGACGGGACCGTGGTGCGGGGCAGCGCCCGGCACAGCCGCAGCGGCACGCCTCTGGACTCGGCCAGGCGGACCGCGCCGCGCACCACCGTCTCGTCGTCTCCGGTCCCGAGCAACGCGGTGACCTGCCGGTTGCCGCCGCGCATGGCCACCGGCCGGCCACGGATGACCAGCACGTCACAAGCCGCCCGCATCGCCACCCGCCGCTGGATGCCGCCGCCCGCCGGCCGCTCCCGAAACCCAATGACCAGCAGCTGCGCCTTGCGGCTCGCCGCGACCAGCCGCGCGACCGGGTCCGTGCAGGCGTGGACGTGCATGGGGAGCAGGGGATACGCCCGGGTCGACGGAGCGATCACCGGCGGGTAGCTGTCGACCCGGTTCTTGCTGTCCTGCAGGTAGACCTCCAGGTCGGAGCCGACGAGCCAGGCGTGCCCCGCCGCCCACCACAGCGCGGCGCGTCCATGATAGGAGCTGTCGGCGCCGACCACGATCGGCTTGGCCGGCATGGTGGCTGGCGCGGTTCCAGACAGCCCGCCTGCGCCGTGACCAGTGCTTTCCAGGATGCTCGCCGTCACCATCACGTCACCGCCTCGATTAGTTACCTTAACGGTGTCCGCCGCCGGCCCTCCAGGTTGAGGGCACATCGCCACCTGGCTGGTGGGTCCTCCGGCCCGAATCACCGCGCGGCACGGTGTAGCAAGCGGCACGGTGTAGCGAGCGGAACAGTGGAACTGCGGCACCGTGGAGCTGCGGCACAGTGGAGCTGCGGCACAGTGGAACTGCGGCACAGTGGAACTGCGGCACAGTGGAGCTGTGCGAGTTCGGCGGGCGGCGGCGTGGACCGCCTCGACAGCTACGTTGACGGTACTGGCCACGGTACTGGTGACGGTGGGGTCGGCCTTGACGGCGTGCTCCGGGCAGGAGGCGGCCGAGGAGCCGGCTCCAAGCGGCCCGGTCGAGTCGCCACTGACCGGGATGGCCGGGCCGGTCGGACCGGTGCTCGTCGTCAAGATCGACAATGTGGCGGCGGCCCGGCCGCAGCATGGGCTCGGCGCCGCCGACCTGGTTTACGTCGAGCCGGTCGAGGGCGGTCTGACCCGGCTCGCCGCGGTGTTCTCCAGCAGGTTGCCGGAGACGGTGGGGCCGGTGCGCAGCGCGCGGGAGTCGGACCTGGAGCTGCTGCGCCAGTTCGGTACCCCGGCGTTCGCCTACTCGGGCGCCGCGCCGCCGCTGGTCCCGGTCATCGAGGGCGCGCGGCTGGTGCCGCTGTCGCCGAGGCAGGCGCCATCGGCGTACTTCGCGGCGACCGGCCGCCGGCCGCCGCACAGCACGTTCGCCCGGCCCGACAAGCTGCTCGAACAGGCTGGTGGTGCGACGCTCCCACCGGAGGTCGGGTTCCGGTTCGGCGACCCGCCACAGAGCCGTACGCAAACCACCCACGAGACCGTCACCTACCCGGCCGCGCGGTACACGTTCGACTGGTCGGCGGCCGACGGGCGGTGGCTGATCGGCCTGGACGGCGGCCCGCTCGTCGAAGGCGGCGAAGGCGGCGAGCAGCTCGGGGCGCCGACGGTCGTGGTGCAGTCCGTGGTGGTCCGGCCGTCGCGGTTCACCGACGTCCTCGGCAGCGTCACGCCGTACGTGGAGACCGTGGGCGCCGGCGCGGCGCTGGTGCTGCGCGACGGTGCGAGCTACGACTGCCGCTGGTCGCGGCCCTCGGCCGACGGCGGCACGAGCTTCACCACGGCCGGCGGGCAGCCGTGCCACTTCGCCCGCGGGCCGGTGTGGCTCGTGCTCGTCCCGGCGGCGACGTGAAGGGCGGCAACGTGAAGAAAGGCAACTAATACTACAGGGCTAGATCAATTTCTGTACGCAGAAGCTGCCTGCTCAGAGGTCTGCGAGTTGTTGTCTCTCGGAGCGTCGTCGCAGGTCACGCTAGGAACTGTCCAGGGCAACGCCAGGTTCGCGCTGCGTGATCGGCTGTG
>DASSUA010000471.1:0-9767 GCA_035707525.1 Pseudonocardiaceae bacterium | reverse complement strand
GCCGGCTCGACCGGCCCGGCCGCGGACCAGACCGTCGTCTCGGTCGGCCCGTACACGTTCCACAGCAGGCCGCCGTCGCGCTGCAGGTCGCCGGCCAGGTCACGGGGTAGCGCCTCGCCGCCGCACAGCCGCACGAGCACCGCCGGTGGCGGGCCACCGGCGGACTGCAGCAGCCGCCAGGTGGCCGGCGTGGCCTGCATCATGGTGATCCCGCGGTCGACCAGCAGGCGGCGAAGCGCCGGCCCGTCGGCCGCCGTGACGGCGTCCACGACGTGCACCGTGCCACCGGCCACCAGCGGCAGCAGCAGCTCCAGCACCGAGATGTCGAACGACAGCGTGGTCACCGCAGCCAGCCGGTCGCCGGTCTCGACCCCGAGCAGCTCCGCGAACGACGACAGGAGGTTCACCACGCCGCGGTGCGGCACGCCGACGCCCTTCGGCCGGCCGGTCGACCCCGAGGTGTAGATCAGGTAGGCAAGGTGGTCCTGGGTCGGCGGCGCCACGAGCGTGGGCCGGGTGGCTGGCGCCGCGGCGATGCGGCCGGCCGACTCGTCCAGGCATACGGTGACGGTCGACGTGCCGTCGAGCAGACCGGCCAGCCGGTCCCCGAGCGCCCGGTGGGTGATCAGCACCGCCGGCTCGGCGTCTTCGACCATCAGCCGCAGCCGCGACTGCGGCCAGGTCGGGTCGAGCGGCAGGTAGCAGCCGCCGGCCTTCCAGACCGCCAGCATCGCGCTGACCATGGCCGGCGACCTGTCGAGGCACAGCGCGACCGGCACGTCCGGGCCGACCCCGGCCTCGACCAGCACGTGCGCGAGCCGGTTGCTGACCTCGTCGAGCTCGCCGTACGTCAGCGCGCCCGCCCCCGCCCCCGACACGGCCGGGCCGGCCGACGCCCAGCTGACCAGGTCGACCGCCGTCGCCACCGGTGGCAGCGGGCGCCGGGTGTCGTTGTTGCCGACCACCAGCTGCCAGCGGCGCAGCCCGGTGAGCGGGGCGAGCGTGGACACCGGCCGGTCCGCGTCGGCGACGGCGTCGGTGAGTAGGCCGACGAACTGTTCGAGCATGAACTCCACGGTCTGCCGGTCGAACAGGTCGGTGTTGTACTCCAGGGCCAGGTTCCTCCCGGCGCGCCGCGGTTCGACGGCGAGCGTGACGTCGAACTTCGCCACTCCGGGATCGGGCAGCAACCCGGTCGCGGTCAGGCCCGCCAGCCGCAGCGGGGCCGGTGGGGTGTTCTGCAGGATGAGCTGGGCCTGGAACACCGGCGAGTGGCCGAGGCTGCGCTGCGGATGCAGCCGCTCGACCAGCCGCTCGAACGGCACGTCGGCGTTGGCCAGGCCGTCCAGCGTGGTCCGCTTGGCCCGGTCCAGCAGCTCGGCGAACGTGGGGTCCCCCGAGGTGGACACCCGCAGCGGCAGTGTGTTGACGAAGAACCCGATGAGCCGCTCGAGGTTGGCGTCGCTGCGGCCGGCGACCGGGGTGCCGATCACGACGTCGTCCTGCCCGGCGAGCCGGCCGAGCAGCGCGGTGAACGCGGCGAGCAGCGCCATGAACGGAGTGGCGCCGCGGGCGCGGCACATCGCCTCCAGCGCCGCCCACAACGACGCCGGGACGGTGGCCGACTCCAGCGCACCCCGGTACGACTGCACGGCGGGCCGTTGCCGGTCGGTCGGCAGCGTGAGCACGGCCGGCGCGCCGGCCAGGTGCTCGACCCAGTGGTCGAGCTGCTGGTTGGCCCGCTCGGCGCGCATCTGGTCGCGCTGCCACACGGCGAAGTCCGGGTACTGCAGGTCCAGGTCCGGCAGCCGCGGCTCGGTGCCGGCGACGTGCGCGCCGTACAGCGTGGTCAGCTCGGACGCCAGCACGCTCAGCGACCACGCATCGGACACGATGTGGTGCAGGTTCACCACGAGCACGTGGTCGTCCTCGCCGAACTCGGCGAGCGTGGCTCGCATCAGCGGTCCGCGTTCGAGGTTGAAGCCGATCATGGCCTGCTCGTTGGAGAACCGCTGGGCCTGCTCCTCGCGCTGTGGCGGCGGCACCGGGCGGCGGACGAACTCGAAGGCGGCGCTGCCGTGCGGGGACACCACCTGTACGGGCTCGCCGCCCTGGTCCGGGAACGTGGTGCGCAGCGAGGCGTGCCTGGCCACGATGGCGTCCAGGCTCGCGCGCAGCGCGGCCACGTCGAGCGGTCCGACCAGCCGGACCGCGATCGGCACGGCGTACACGGCCTGGCCAGGGCTGAACTTCTCCAGGAACCACAGCCGCTGCTGGCCGAACGACAGCGGGTAGGCGCTTGGCGCCGAGTTTCGGCGGCGCAGCGCGTCGGCCAGCAGCGCGCGCTTGCGGGCCGACGGCAGCTCGTTCACGGTCATCTGGCCTCCGCAGGCTGTGCTGGTTCGCCCGGATGGTCGGGTTCGGCGGGTGCGGGTACCAGGAGCCCGTGTCTTGCCGCCGTCGCGGTGACCGTGTCCTGCAGGTAGCCGGGTAGGTCGCCGCCGAAGCGTTCGAGGTAGGAGCGCAGGTGCTCGCGGTCGCTGCGCAGGAACGGGAAGTCCGACGGCACCATGTGCCGGATCGCCAGCAGCGGGATCGGGCTGGCCAGCGGCCGGAACCGGTCGTTCCACAGCCCGGGCTTGTCCGGCGGGCCGGCGTGGAACTCGCCGATCATCAGCCCGCCGGCCACGTAGTCGGTTTTGAGCGCGCGCTGGGTGCCGTCGATGACGTGCTGCAGTTCGGTGTCCGGCACGTCGGGGAACAGCACCAGGATCGTCTTGAACTGGGCGCTTCGCCCGGTTCGCGGCTCCAGGTCGGCGAACCACGTGCGGTACAGCGTCAGCAGGTCACGCATGTGCGTCGGGTCGGGCCGGCCGCGGTACACCGCCATGAAGAACGTGTTGCGGTGCAGCGCCGTCTCCACGAACGGGCAGACGTTGCCCTTGCGGCCCAGCTCGGGGTGCGGCTGGCACAGGTACCGCCTGGCCCAGTCCAGCGTCGCCCGCAGCACCGGCTCGGCGTCGGCCAGGTGTGCGGGCAACCGGCCCGAGGTCAGGTCCATCGGCTCGACCAGCGGGTGGTCCGGGAACAACGGGTGGGTCAGCATCGCGTCACGCCCGTCTGTGGTCGCTACCGTGGATTCGTCTCGACCCGGCCCCGGGCGCGCCGCTGCCGATCAGCCCAGCCGCGCCGGCCAACCCGGCCAACCCCGCAAGCCCGGCCACGCTCGCCGCCAGCAGCCGGTCCTGGCGGCGGGCCCTAGCCAGCGCGTCCGCGTACGGCACGGTGGTGTGCGACACCATCGTGTACAGCGGCACCCACGAACGCGGGAACATCCGCGACAGCACCAGGTCGGCGCGCTTGCGGGCCAGGAACATCGGCGAGCGCAGCCGGTCCCGCAGCTCGACGAAGTTGCGCGCCGTCAGCTCGGCCAGCACGTCGGTGTGCGGCTTGCGCCTGGCCTGGAACTCGCGCAGGGCGGCCGCGTGGTCGCCGGGATGCCGCCCGATGCAGCCGTCGAGCACCGTGCAGTCCTCGAACGCCGCGTTCATCCCCTGCCCGTAGAACGGGTACACCGCGTGCGCCGCGTCGCCGATCAGCACCACCTTGCCCGCGTACTGCCACGGCGCGGTGCGCACCGCGACCATGGCGCTGGCCGGGTGCCGCTGGAACTGCGCGGCCAGGTCGGCGATCAGCTCGAGGGTGTCCGGGAACGTGGCGCGGAAGAACGACTCTATCCGGTCCGGGCGGTCCAGCGTGGCGAAGCTGTGCCGGCCCTCGAACGGCAGGAACACCGTCGCGGTCAGCGAGCCGTCCACGTTGGGGTGGGCGACGATCAGGCCGGCGCTGCCACCCGGCCACACGTGCAGGGCCTCCAGCCGGATGCGCGGATCGGCCGGAATCGTCAGCTCCTTGTAGCCCCAGTCCAGGTACTCCCGGTGGAGCTCGGAGCGGCTGCCGTGCTGCAGCAGCGTGCGCACCGCCGAGTGCGCGCCGTCGGCGCCGATCACCAGGGCCGCGGTGTGCTTGGTGTGCTCGCCGGTCGGCTCGTCGACCGTGATCACCGCCGGCGCGTCCCGGTCCAGCTCGACCACTCGCCCGCCGAAGCAGAACTCCACGCTTGGCAGCGCCTGCGCCGCGTCGATCAGCGCGCGGTTGAGGTCGGCACGCAGCACCGAGTGCAGGATCTGGTCGTCGGCGGTGCCGTACGGCTGGAAGGTCAGCGACCCGTCCGGTCCGTGCACGACCCGCCCGCGCATCGGCACGGTCCGCGCCGTCAGCTCGGCCGAGGGCAGCAGGCCGACCTGGTGCAGTGCCCGGATGCCGCGCTGCGACATTCCGAGGTTGATCGACCGGCCGGGGTCGGCCGCCGCGCCGCCCGCCGCGGGATCGGGCCGGCGGTCGAGCACCCGCACCCGGTAGCCGCGGCGGGCCAGGTACAGCGCCATCAGCGAGCCGGCCAGGCCCGCACCGGCGACGATCGCGTCCGGCGCCCCTGCGTCGCTCATCGGTCCTCGTCGATCAGCGTGGCCAGCAACCGGTCGACCTCGTCGTCGGACAGCTCGTCGAGCTGGTCGATCAGCGTTCGCGGCCGGCTCGCCGAGCCCGGCGAGGCCGACTCGCTGGCGCTGACCGCGGCGGCGAACTCAGCGATGGTCGGTGCGGTGAACAGCATTGCGAGCGGCAGTTCGGCGCCGAACGTGCCGCGCACCCTGGCCAGCATCTGGGTCGCGGTCAGCGAGTGGCCGCCGAGGGAGAAGAAGTTGTCGTGCACGCCCACCGTGGCCGCCGGGGACAGGTTCAACACCTCGTGCCACACCTCGACCAGGCGGCGCTCGACGTCGTTGCGCGGTGCCGCCGGCCCGGTCGCCGCCGGCCCGGCTCCCCACTGCGGCTGCGGCAGCGCGGCGCGGTCGAGCTTGCCGGTGCCGGTCCGCGGCAGCGCGCCGATCACCTGCAGCAGCGCCGGCACCATGTACTCCGGCAGCCGGCTCGCCAGCCACGGCCGCAGCTCGTCCAGACCGGCGCCGGCGTCTGCCGGCACCACGTAGCCCACCAGCCGGACGTCCTCGTCCCCGGCCAGCCAGGTGGTGACCACGGCGTCGGCGACCAGCGGGTGGCTGCGCAGCACCGCTTCGACCTCGCCCGGCTCGATGCGGAACCCGCGCACCTTGACCTGATGGTCGGCGCGGCCGAGGAAGTCGAGGCCGTCGCCGCGCCGGCGGACCAGGTCGCCGGTGGCGTACATGCGCGCGCCGGCGGTGCCGGCGAACGGATCCGGGCAGAACCGCTGCGCGGTCAGGCCGGCCCGGCCGTGGTAGCCGCGCGCCACCCCCGGGCCGCCGACGTACAGCTCGCCCACCACGCCGTCCGGCACCGGCCGCAGCACCGGGTCGAGCACGTACAGGGTGGTCGCGCCGACCGGGGGCCCGAGCCGGATCGGCGCCGGCGCCGGCGGCACCGGCCCGGCCGCCGAGTACACCGTGGTCTCGGTCGGCCCGTAGCCGTTGACCAGCACGGTGCCCTCGCCGGTGAGCAGCTCGTCGGCCAGCGCCCTGGTCAGCGCCTCGCCACCGGTGACCCGCAGCCGCACGCTGTCCGGGACGCCGCCGGCCGCGACCAGCAGCCGCCAGGTCGCCGGCACGCCTTGCACGACGGTGGCCCGCTGCTCGGCCAGCCAGCGACGCAGCTCGTGGCCGTCGGCGACCTGGCCGGCGGCGGCGACCGTGACGGCCGCCCCGCGCAGCAGCGGCGCGAGCAACTCGACCACGGAGATGTCGAAGCTGGGAGTGGTGACCGACGCCAGCCGGTCGTCCGGGCGCAACGCCAGGAGGCCGTCCATAGCGGTCAACAGCGCACCGAGGCCGCCGTGCGTGACCCCGACGCCCTTCGGCGAACCGGTCGAGCCGGACGTGTACAGCAGGTAGGCCAGGTTCGCGGGCGTCACTGCGGCTTCGGCGGCTCGGACCGGCTCGTCACGCAACGCCGACAGGTCCACCGCGGGCCACGGTCCGGCCAGCTCCAGCCGGGCCGTGACGTCGGCCGCGGTCACCAGCGCCGCGATCCCGGCGTCGGCGGCCATCGTGCGCAGCCGGTGCACCGGCCAGGTCGGGTCCAGTGGCAGGTAGCAGCCGCCCGCCCGCCAGATCCCGAGCACCGCGGCCAGCACGCCGGCGCCGCGGTCCAGGCACAGCCCGACCGGTACGTCCGGGCCAACCCCGTGCGTGCGTAGCTCGCCGGCCACCCGGTCGGCCAGCGCGTCCAGCGCCGCGTGGTCCAGCGCGCCGTCCGGACCGGTGATCACCGGTTGCCCTGTGCCGCCGGCCCGCACGGCGGCATCGACCAGCTCGAACGCCGTCACTACAGCGGCGGCATCGGCGGTGCTGCCGGCCCCGGCTGGTGCCACGCCGCTCAGCGGCAGCTCGCCGACCCGGCAGGCGGGATCGGCAACCCCGGCCGCCAGCCCGGCGGCGAACAGCCGGTCGAAACCGGCCACCGTGGCTGGGTCGAACAGGTCGGTGTCGAACTGCCACCGGGTGTGCCAGCCGTGCGCGTCGTGCTCGACCGCCAGATACAGGTCGAACTTCGCGCCGCCGTTGTCCTGGATCCGCGGCGTGAGCCGAAGCTCGCCCGCCGTGCGCGGCGCGGGTACCTCCTCGACCGCGAACATGATCTGGATCAGCGGCGCGTGCGCCAGCGTGCGCTGCGGGGCGATCTCGTCGACCACCTGCTCGAACGGCACGTCCTGGTTGGCCAGCGCGCCGGCCACCGCGCGCTGGGTGGCGGCGTGCAGGGCGGCGAACGTGGTGCTGGGCTCGATCCGGCTCCGCATGGCGAGCGTGTTGACGAAGAAGCCGACGAGGTGCTCGGTCTCCGGCCGGGTGCGCCCGGACACCGGCGTGCCGACCAGCAGGTCGTCCTGCCCGGAGAGCCGGTGCAGCACCGCCTCGAACGCCGCGAGCAGCGCTCCGAACAGCGTGCCGTGCGCCGCATCGGCCAGCCGCCGCGCCGCCGCCACGACGTTCTGGTCGAGGTGACCGCGGTACTCGGCCCCGGCGCCGCTCGGAACGGCCGGCCGGGCCCGGTCGGTGGGCAGCGGGAGCACCGGCGGCGCCCCGGCGAGCTGGTCGCGCCAGTACTCCAGCTGACCGGCGAACGCACCGCCGTCGACCTGCTCGCGCTGCCAGAGGGCGTAGTCGGGGTACTGGATCGGCAGGTCGGCGGGTCGCTCGGCCTGCCCGGTCGGCTCGGCGGCGTAGCCGGCGGCCAGCTCGTCGAACACGATGTCGCAGGACCAGCCGTCGGCGACGGCGTGGTGCACGACGAGCACGAGCACGTGCCGCCGCGGTGACTCGACCAGCAGCCGGCAGCGCAGCAGCGGCCCACGGGCCAGGTCGAACAGCACGCGCACCTCGTCACGCACGGCCTTCGCCACAGCCGCCGCCTGGTCGGTCGCGCCGGACAGGTCCAGCACCGGCAGTGGCACCTCGGTGGCCGGCTCGACGCGCTGCATCGGCACGCCGTCGACGGCGGTGAATGTGGTGCGCAGCGACTCGTGCCTGGCCACGATCGCGGTCAGCGTCCGCCGCAGCGCCTCGGGCTGCAGCGGCCCGTCCAGGTCGATCCGCCAGCCGATGTTGTACGGCGAGCTCCCCGGCAGCAGCTGGTCGAGTAGCCAAAGCCGGCGCTGGCCGGACGAGGTAGGGAAGATGTACACGTCCCCCGCCGTGGTCGGGTTCACCGGCTGCCTCCGTTCCGGCCGCGGCGGTCCACGGCGACGATCCGAAATTCCGCTGTGTACCGGTCGCCGGCTGCGTCGGTGAGCCACAGCTGGTCCGGGTCGGGCAGCATCTCGCCGATCCCCATCCGGTGGCCGGCGTCGTCGCGCTCCATCGCCCTGATCGCGTGCGCGAACAGCTCGACCGACGGCACGCTGGCCAGGTCGACGAACACCGGCTTGTGTTCGACCGGGCTCTTGGTGAACACGTACCTGGGCAGGCCGTGCTCGGTTCGCCAGCGCTGGGCCAGCAGGTACCGCTGCGGCTCGCTGTCGGCGAACGCGAACGCCAGCTCGGCCGGACCCATGGACCAGGACCGGCGGCGGATCACCAGGCGGTCGATCGTGATGCGCGACGAGCGCTCGCCCTGCGGCAGCGGCTTGAAGTGCTGCACGAGCTGGCCCACCAGCGGCTCGTTGAGCACCTCGACCAGCTCGGCCTGGTGGCGGCCGTCGCGGCTGCGCACCATTAGCCGCCCGTCGACCTCCTCGATCAGGCAGGCGCCTACCGGCATGGCCCGCTGCGGGTCGACGCCGCACGTGTCGTGCCCGAACACCAGCCGCAGGTCGTCCGGCGCGGCCAGGGCGTTGGCCAGCCGCTGCGGCGTCCCGCCGTGCTCACGCGTCTCGCCGAGCACGATGCGCGGGCCGCCGAGGTCGGCTCGCATCGCCTCGCGCAGCTCGGCCGGGTGCGGGTGCTGAGACGCGAACACAGCGGCGCGTAAGGTGTTGACGCCGGCGTGCAGCTCGCCGAGCACCCACAGGAACTCGCCGGCCCGGATCGCCTCGGCGTCTGTCGCGGCGATCATCACGTCCGGGCTGTGTTGGATCGCGCTGTGCCAGCCGGGACGCGGCGCGGCGAACGCGATCGACACCGCCTCGCGCAGGGCGGCCGACTCGAGGCGCACGTCGCCCGGCTCGTCCTCGCGCAGCCCGAGCACCGCCGCCCAGCGCTCCTGCAGCGTCCTGGTGAGCCGCCCGACCAGCCGCGGATCCAGCCGGAAGATCGTGTCATTGGCCCAGAGCCAGAAGTCGGCGAAGCGCAGCACCCGTGACCCGGTCGCGGCCACCCGCTCGCGGTAGACGTCCCGCAGCGCCCGCCGGTACAGCGCCGCTCCGGCCGAGGTGAACCACCGCGCGCTCTCCAGCATCAGGCTCATTGACGGCCACAAGGTGTCCAGCAGCTCGGCGCTGACGACGACCTCGCAGTCGCGGCGGCATTCCTCGTGCACCAGGGTGCGGCCGGCGTAGAACAGACCAGGCCGGCGCACCGGGTCGACCCCGGTCAGCCGGGTGAACGTTTCCTGCAGGGCGCCGATCGTGGCGACCAGGCGGTCCGGGTCGCCGGCAGCGGAGGCTACCTCGGCCCGGGCCGCCTCCAGCTCGCTGAGCGCCGCTTCGGCCGGTGCCGCCAGGGCCTTGTCACCGATCGCGTCGAGCTGCCGGCGAAGCGCCCGCTGTGGCACCAGTTCTGACGGCGGTACCTCCAGCGACCAGGCGATCCGCCGCTGCCGATGGAGTTCGGCGAGCTCGCGGTAGACCTGCTCGGGGTCGGCGCAGTCCAGCGTCGGGTCGGCCACCAGCTCGGCGGCCAGCTCGTGCGCGGTCCGCACGCCGTCGCAGCCGCGCAGCACGGCGGCCCGCAGCGGGCTGAGCGCCACCGGCGGGGTGAGCGGTATGTGCAGCTGGCCGTCGGCCTCGTCGATGAACGGCATCCGCCGCGGCGCCACCCACGGCCGCAGTTCGTCCGTGGTGATCGTCTGGGCCAGCTCGTGGACGGCCCAGTTCTCCAGGTAGACATCTCGGCTGGCCAGCAGGTCCGGCCCGGGGCGGATGGTGATCGCGCCCGGGTGGCCGTCTTCGACCCTGGCCCAGCCGACCGGCCCGAAGAAGCCGATGGTGTCGTTCTTCGCGCAGTACCGCTGCAGGTAGCTGACCACGAGCGCCTCCCACCGCCGGAAGGCGGTGTTGCGCGGGGCGGTCGGGTCGG
>DASSUA010000470.1:0-6849 GCA_035707525.1 Pseudonocardiaceae bacterium | reverse complement strand
GCCAGCGCCGCGGCGGCCTTGATGCCGTCGGCGCGGGCCCGGAACACCGCATCGAGCCGGGCGCGAAGGGCGGCCAGGCCGGAGGCGTCGAGCAGCCGCCGGCGGAGGTCACCGGCGGTGATGCCGGGCTCGTCGTCGATCGCCGCCAGGGCGACCCGGACCCCGTACAGGTCCAGCCGCTCCAGCAGCCGGCGGCGCACCGCGGCCGGCACCGGCGCGTCCATCGTGGTGAACAGGTCCGCCGACAGCAGCATGGCGAGCCGGGTCGCCCCGTCGCAGCCGGCGAGCGCGCGGAGGGCGTCGGCGTCGGCGCTGGTGAACGCCCCCGACTCGGCGGTCTCGGCGAGCAGGCCGACCATCGGCAGCACGTCGGCGACGCGCGGCCGCAGCGCCGCGGCCTGCCTGGCCCCGAGCACCGTGGCGGCGGTCCACACGTCGCCGCCGGCGCCCTGCACGGACTCCGGCGCGATCGTGTCGGCCTTGTTCAGCACCGCGATGGCATTGACCGGCCCGGCGTCGCGCGCCGCGGTTGCGGCGGTGAACGCGGCCAGCACCTGCTGATCGTCGGCTCGCACGGACTGCGTGACGACGTAGAGCACGGCTTCGGCTCCCGCCACCGCCGACCGCGACACCGGGTCGAGCTCGCCGCCTTCCGGAGTAGGCGTGGCGGCCAGCAGCGCCTCGGTGCGCGCGACGCTGTCGCCGTCCATCGAACCGAGCCCTGGGGTGTCGATGACCGTGATGTCGTGCAGGACGGCATTGGTCAGGTAGGCCTCCAGGTGCGAGATCTCCCCGAGCGGATGGTCCAGGTCGGCCGGGATCATCCCGGTGTCGTCGAACGGGATCGCCTGGCGCCGCCCGTCGCGCAGCACCACCTCGACCCGGTCGACGGTGCCGTACTGGAACCGGGTGACCAGACGCGTGCACTCGCCGACGTCGGTCGGCGCCACTCGCCGCCCGATCAGGGCGTTGACCAGCGTCGACTTGCCGGACTTGATCCGGCCGGCGACGGCGACCTGCAACGGCGCGGCGAGCCGGCGCAGCACCTCGTCGAAGCCGGCGGCGGTGCGGCCGCCCAGCGCGGGCTTGAGGTGCTCGCAAAGCGCCGCCACAGCAACGGAAAGCGGGCCGCGCAACGCCGCCACCGGCGCCGTGTTCACGGTTTCACCTCCGCCCCACCTGGGCACTCTGCGTTCAACGGTAGTGGCGGTAGTTTGCATGAGATGGAGTCCGGCCGTGGATGACAACCTCAATACCAACGCCTACCTCGCGTTCCTGATACTGGGTACGGGTTTGACGCTGCTGGTGGGTCAATTGCTCATCCGCAGTGGACGTCCCTACCTGGAAGAGGTATTCGGCGACTCGAAGGTCGCGGGTTCGGTGACCCGCCTGCTCGCTGTGCTGTTCCACCTGTTCGTTCTCGGCGTGCTCCTGCTGATCTCGACGGTGGACGTGCCGGTCGAGGGCGCTCTGCAGGCGGTGATCACCAAGCTCGGCGTCGTGCTGCTCATTCTGGGCGTGGCCCAGGGCGGCACGATGCTCGTGCTGTCCAAGCTCCGCGAGCGCCGGCTCGCCCAGGAGCTGATGCTGGGGGGAGCGCCGAACGCGACCCCGAACGACCCCCTGGGGCCGCCGGAGGTCGCGACCATCCACGCTGACGGCGTCGTGATCCGTCCGGCCGGCGGAACCGCCTGATCTGGTCTACTCGAAGCCGCATCCCGGTCCCCGGGGTGCGGCTTCGGGCTGTTCGGCACCCGACCGGTGGAACCGAGGGTTCGTTCAGGGCAAATCCCGGTGCGCTCGATCCCCGAATACGGAACGGTACGACCAGCGAAATGAGCAGACGGCCAGGAGGAGTCACCATGATCGAGGCCCGCGGCCTCACGAAACGATACGGCAGCACGCTGGCCGTCGACGATCTGTCGTTCACGGTCGAGCCGGGCCAGGTGACCGGGTTCCTCGGACCCAACGGTGCCGGGAAGTCCACCACGATGCGGCTGATCCTCGGCCTGGACCGGCCGACGGCGGGCGAGGTGACCCTTGACGGCAAGCACTACCGGCAGCTGCACGACCCGTTGCGCATGGTCGGCGCGCTGCTGGACGCCAAGTGGACGCACCCGAACCGGTCCGCCCGCTCGCACCTGCGCTGGCTGGCCAGGTCCAACAAAATCGCTCGCAAGCGCGTCGACGAGGTGCTCGAGCTGGTGGGCCTGACCGCCGTCGCCGACAAGCGGGCCGGCCAGTTCTCGCTCGGCATGGCACAGCGCCTCGGCATCGCCGGCGCGCTGCTCGGCGACCCGCGGGTGCTGATGTTCGACGAGCCGGTCAACGGGCTCGACCCAGAGGGCATCGTCTGGATCCGCCGGTTCATGCAGGCCAGAGCCGCCGAGGGTCGCACGGTCTTCGTGTCGAGCCACCTGCTGTCGGAGATGTCGCTGACCGCCGACCACCTGGTGGTGATCGGCCGGGGCCGGCTGATCGCGCAGTGCACGACGCAGGAGTTCGTCGAGCGGGCGAGCCAGGCGAGCGTGCGGGTGCGGGGCCGCAACCTCGACGCGCTGAGCCGGGCCCTCGCCGACGCCGGTTACCAGACGCAGTTCACCGAGGAGGCGCTGACGGTGCCGGGCGCGACCACCGACGAGGTCGGCGAGCTGGCCGCGGCCCACGGTGCCGTCCTGCACGAGCTGACCGCCCAGCGCGGCTCGCTCGAGGAGGCCTTCATGCAGCTGACCAAGGAGGACGTCGAGTACCACGCGCGCGGGCTCGACGTCGCGGGCACCGATGGGACCCGCCAGGTCGACACCGTGGTTGCTCAGGAGGTGACGAAGTGACGCTGCTCGCCGTCGAGCGGATCAAGCTGTTCTCCACCCGCTCCCCCTGGTGGTGCCTCGCCCTGACCGCCGTGTTGATGTTGGGGCTCTCCGCACTCATCGCCGGATTGGCGTCGACGGCCGAGCTGAGCCTGGCGACGAGCCTGGCTGGGCGCGGGTTCGCGCTGATGGTGCTGTTGGTGATGGCCGCGATCGCGATCACCAACGAGTACCGGTTCGGCACGATCCGGGCGACCTTCACGGCGGTGCCGAACCGGACCGCGGTGCTGCTGGCCAAGACGGTCGTGGTCGCCCTGGTCGTCGGGATCGCGGGCGAGGTGCTGGCCCTGGGCGCGTACGGCATCCCCCAGCTGATCGAACCGAACGCCGACCTGGTCGCCAACACCTCCGACGAGTGGCGGTTCGTGCTCGGCATCGGGCCCGTGTACGCGCTGTCCGCGGTGATCGCCATCGCGGTCGGCGTCCTGGTCCGCCAGACCGCCGCGGCCATCTCGATCCTGCTGGTCTGGGTGCTGCTGGTGGAGAACCTGGTCGTGCTGATCCCCAGGGTCGGCGACGACATCCGCTCGTGGATGCCGTGGGTGGCCTCCGACCACTTCCTTACCGCCGGGACCGGCGTGCCGGGCGGCGAGGGCGGCGGCTTTCCTGGCGAGCTCCCGTACGGGCCCTGGGGCGGCCTGGCGTACTTCGCGGGAATCGCGGTGGCATTGCTGGTGATTGCGCTGGTCGTGGCGGAGCGCCGGGACGCCTGAGCGCGATCGGCCATCGGGGGAAGGCGGGCGTATCGTCACCGCCCGGCTTGCGCTCACTCGGCCGCAGCGGCCAGGCCCGGCTCGCTCCTGCCCGGATTGACCTGCCCTGGCGTGGCGAGCTCGGGCTCGATGATCTCGGACTCAGCGCTGCCGGGCCCGGCGATCTCGGGCTCACGGTCCTCGGCCGGCTCGCCGGGGCGCGCCACCAGCACCGGGCACCGGGCCTGGCGCACGCACGTCTCGGCTACGGCGCCCAGCACGAGGTCGCGCAGCGTGCTGCGGCCTCGGTGACCGACCACCAGCAGGTCGGCCTTCATCGACGCCTCGATCAGCGCCTGGTTCGGCGGGGCATGCACGACGTGGATCTGGACCGGGACCGGTGGCGGATCGCCGAGCTCGTCGGCCACCCGGGCCGTGATCCGGCGCTGCACCTCCTGCTCGTACTCCAGCAGGCTGGGCACCTGACCCGGCGGGCAGTCGGCCGGGCGGGGCACGGCTCGCACCGACCACGCACACAGCACATGAAGCACCGCGTCGCGGCAGCGCGCCTCGGCGGCCGCGAGGTGCAAGGCACGAATCGACGACTCTGCGCCGTCGACGCCGACGACGATGCCGCCGTCGCAGTCGACGGTCTCGCGGACGCTGCCCGACATAGGAACAAGTGTCCCCGCAGGGACCGACAAAGGCGAGATCAAGGCGAGGTTAGGGTCTGTCGCATGCGCGAGCTCGCCGTGGACTTCGGCACGACGAACACGGTGGCCGAGGCGCGCCGCGAACTCGGTGGCGTCCCGGACCGGCTCGTGCTGACCCACCCGGCCGGCTGGGGCGCGGTCCTGTACGACGCCGACTCGGCCGGCCTGCGGTGCGGGCTCGTCGAGGGCGAGGAGGCCGACCCGATGCCGCGGGCGGAGCTGCACGGCCTCTGGAACGGCACGATCAGGCCGGGCTCGTGAGCGCAGCCGGGCACCGCGGGGTCGTCAGCTACGTCCAGCGCGGGGAGCGGATGACGGTTGGCCAGCAGCGGGCCTGGGACGCCCGCTGGCCGCTGCTCGGGCGCGAGCTCGACGCCGGTGAACGCCTCGACCTGACCGGGTGGTTCGGGCGCGAGGCGCCGCTGCTGCTGGAGATCGGCTCGGGGATGGGCGAGTCGACCGCCGCGCTCGCCGCGGCGGCACGGCACGTCAACTACCTGGCCGTCGAGGTCTACAAGCCGGGCCTGGCGCAGCTGCTCATGCGCGCGACCGCGCTCGAGCTGACCAACCTTCGCCTGCTGCGCGGCGACGCCGTCACGCTGCTGCGCGAGCAGCTGGGACCGGCGTCGCTGTCGGCGATCCGGGTGTTCTTCCCGGACCCGTGGCCCAAGAAACGCCATCACAAACGCCGGCTGGTCAACCCGGCGTTCGTCGCGCTCGCCGCGTCCCGGCTGCGCCCCGGCGCCAGCCTGCACCTGGCCACCGACTGGGTCGGCTACGCCGAGCAGATGATGCGGTGCTGCACCGACGAACCGGCCCTGGTGAACCCCTACGCCGGTCAGCCGGGCGGCTGGGCCCCGCGCCCGCTGTGGCGGCCGGTCACCAAGTTCGAGCGGCGCGCCCGGCTCGAGGGCCGCGAGGTGCACGACCTGATCTTCCGTCGGGCCGGCGGCCGGGATCCGGCAGGATCCCCCATGTGACGGCTACCACGATCAAGACCAGGTTCCGGGCGCCGGTAGCGCTGGCATGCGACCCCGGATGCACCGTGCTGCGGGATGCGGTCGTCGACGTCGGCGCCGACGGCCGCATCACGAGAGTCGCGGCGGCGAGCGCGGCACCGGCGGCACCGGCCGGCACGGCCACCGTCGAGCTCACCGGAATCCTGCTGCCCGGCCTGGTGAACGCGCACGCCCACACCCCGATGACGCTGCTGCGCGGGGCCGGCGGCGACCTGCCGCTGATGCGCTGGCTGCAGGACGTGATGTGGCCGGCCGAGGGCCGGTTGCAGGCGCCGGACGTGGGCACGGGCATGCTGCTGGGCTGCCTGGAGATGCTGCGCGCCGGGGTCACGACGAGCGTGGAGATGTACTTCTTCGGCGACCCGATCGTCGACGCCGTGCTGGCCGCCGGCTCCCGGGTGGTGCTCACCCCCGGCGTCATCGCCGTGCCCGGCTGGGACCGCCTGGGCAGCTGGCAGAGCATGCTCGGCGGCATCGACAACTGGATCGACGCCGACGGCCTGCGCTTCGGCGCCGGGGAGCGGATCGAGCTCGGCTACGGACCGCACGCGGCGTACACGCTGCCGCCGGAGGCCCTGGTCAAATGCGCGGCCGCGGCCCGGGAACGCTCGGCGCTGCTGCACCTGCACGTCGCCGAGTCGGCCGGCGAGGACGCCGAGCAGCGGGCCCGCCACGGATCGGTGCCGCGGATGCTCGCCGAACTGGGCGTGCTCGGCGGCCGGGTGCTCGCCGCGCACTGCGTGCAGCTGTCGGAGCCGGACATCGAGGTGCTCGCCGCGAACGCGGTCGGGGTCGCGCACTGTCCCGGCTCGAACGCCAAGCTCGCGTCCGGAATCGCCCCGGTCCGGGCGCTGCGGGCCCGCGGCGTGCGGGTCGGGCTGGGCACCGACGGCCCGGCCTCCAACGACGACCTGGACCTGTGGGAGGAGATGCGGCTGGCCGCGATGCTCGCCCGGCTGTCGGCCGGCGACGCGGCCGCGCTGACCGCCACCGACGTCCTGCTGATGGCCACCAGCGGGGGCGCCGCCGCCATCGGACGCCCCGACCTCGGCACGATCGCGACGGGTGCGTGGGCCGACCTGGTCCACGTCGGCGTCGACGACCCGGCGTTCGTCGCCGGCATCGATGCCCCCGACCAGCAGTTGCTTGCCAACCTGGTGTGGGCGGCGGGATCGCGCACGGTCCGTGACGTGTGGGTCGCCGGTGAGCGGGTGCTCGCCGGCGGCGAGCCGACCAGGGTCGACGCCGCCGAGGCGCGCGCCGAGGCGGCGCGGGTGAGCGCCCGGCTGCTCGGCTGAGTCCCAGCGTCCTGAGTCGGGACGTCAGCTTGCCGGGCCGGGGATGTCCGCGTGGTTTCCACCGGAGATCACGACGACCGTCACGCCGTCGTCCGCTGGCCGCAACGCCCCGCTGTGCAGCGCGGCGAACGCCGTCGAGCCGCCCGGTTCGGCAAGCACCCGGCACCGCTGCCACAACCAGTGCCTGGCCGCCACGATCGCCTCGTCCGGCACCAACACCGGCCGCGTGCCGTGCCGCGTCGCCACGGCATAGGCGA
>DASSUA010000469.1:0-3369 GCA_035707525.1 Pseudonocardiaceae bacterium | reverse complement strand
TGCAACATGCGTACCGAAACGGACGACACGCCGGGGGAGGGGGAGGGGAGGGGGCTAGCGGAGGGCGCGCCGGGAGCGGGTGGGGAGGTCGGACTCGATGTTGGTGGCGGTTTTGAGCAGGAGCGGGAGTAGGTCGCGGCGCATGGCTTCCAGGGAAGTGCGGCTTGCGTGGGCGGAGACGTTCACGGCGGCCACGACCTGCCCGCTGCGGTCGCGGATCGGCGCGGCGATCGCGCGCAGGCCCTCCTCCAGCTCCTGGTTCACGATGGCCCAGCCCTGGTTGCGCACCTTGGCCAGCTCGCCACGCAGGGCGGCGATCGACGACACGGTGCGCGTGGTGAGCCGTTGCAGCCGCACCTGGGCCAGGTAGGTGGCGAGCTCGTCGTCGGGCAGGCCGGCGAGCAGCACCCGGCCCATCGACGTGGCGTAGGCGGGGAACCGGGTGCCGACGCTGATGGCGACCGTCATGATCCGGCTGACCGGCACCCTGGCGACGTAGACGACGTCCATGCCGTCCAGCACCGACACCGAGGACGACTCGTTGACCTCGGCGACGAGCGCCTCCAGGTGGGACTCGGCGACCTCGGGCAGCGACAGGCTCGACAGGTAGGCGTAGCCCAGCTCGAGCACGCGCGCGGTCAGCGAGAAGAACCGGCCGTCGCTGCGCACGTAGCCGAGCTCGGCGAGGGTGAGCAGGAACCGGCGGGCGGCGGCCCTGGTCACGCCGGTCGCCGCGGCCACCTCGCTGAGCGTGAGCTCGGCGTGCTCGGCGTCGAACGCCCTGATGACCGAGAGCCCGCGTTCCAGCGACTGGACGAAGTCCGGCCCGCGCGCGCTCATCCGCCGGCGCCGTCGGTGTCGGTACGGGTCCCGGTCCCGGTGTCGGTCCCGGTGTCGGTCAGATCGACGCTGTCCAGGTCGACGCTGTCCAGGTCGACGCTGTCCAGATCGACGCTGTCAAGGTCGACGCCTAGCTCGGAGAGCACCCGCTGGGCGACGGCGAACGCCGCGTTGCCGGCCGGCGCGCCCGCATACACCGCACTGTGCAGCAGGACCTCGCGGATCTGGGCCGGGCGCACGCCGAGCCGCACGGCGGCGGCGATGTGTATCGCCAGCTCCTCTTCGCAGCGAAGCGCGGTCAGCAGGGCGAGCGTCAGCATGCTGCGGGTGCGGCGGTCCAGGCCGGGCCGGGCCCACACCTGCCCCCACGCGCTGCGGTTGAGGTAGTCGAAGAACGGCGCGTTGAACTGGGTCGCACTCCAGGTGGACCGGTCAACATGGTCGTCGCCGAGCACGGCCCGCCGGACCGCTTCGCCGCGCTCGTGCAGCTCGCCGGCCATCAGCCACCTCCGAGGAAGTCCAGCAGCAGCCGGGTCACGACCTCCGGCTGCTCAACGTTGGCCAGGTGCGCGGCGTCGGGCACGATCTCCATCCGGGCGGCCGGGACGGTCGTGGCGATGCGGTGCGTCATGGCGGGTGGGGTCGCCGGGTCGTCGGCGCCGGCCACCACGAGCGTCGGCACCGTGATCGAGCCGAGCGCGGGCTCCAGGTCGAGGTGCTCGATCACCCCGCAGCAGCCCGCGTAGCCCTCCGGCGGGGTCGCCGTGAGCTGCCGGGCCGCCCAGCTGACGACGCCCCGGTGCCGTTGCGCGAACCCCGGCGTGAACCATCGGGTGAGCACCGTGTCGACCACGGCCGGCATGCCGGCGGCGCGCACGGCGGCCGCGCGCTCGGCCCACACGCGCGGCGGGCCCAGCCTGGCGGCCGTGCACAGCAGCACGAGGCGGTCGACGCGCTCGGGGGCGTTCGCCGCCAGCCACATGCCGACCATGCCGCCGAGCGAGAGCCCGGCGACGTGCAGCCGGTCCACCCGCAGCCGGTCGAGCAGGGCGAGTACGTCGCGGCCCAGGTCGTCGATGCGGTACTCACCGGGCGGCACGGCGGAGCGGCCATGGCCGCGGTGGTCGTAGCGGATCACCCGGAACCGCTCGGCCAGCGCCGGCAGCTGCGGTCGCCACATCGCCAGCGATGTGCCGAGCGAACCGCCGAGCAGCAACGGCGGGGCGCCGGCGGGCCCGTCCACCGTGTGGTACAGCTCGCACACCGCGGCGGCTGACGCAGGCCCGGCGGGGCCTGGGTCAGCGGCCGGGTGCGCGTCAGACGCTGAAGAAGACAGTCTCACGATCACCCTGCAGCACTATGTCGAAATCGAACCCGTCCCTGGTCCGATCGGCGATCAGTGTGCCCCGTCGCGCCCGGTCGACCGACACCAGTACCTGGTCGGTCGCGTTGGCGTCGGCCTCGTCGGGCAGGTAGACCCGGGTGACGACGCGGTCGAGCAGCCCGCGGGCGAACACGCTGAGGTCGATGTGCGGCGCCTGGGGCCGGCCGTCGGGACCGGCGACGCCGCCGGGCCGCACGGTGAGGATCGCCCACCGGCCCCGCGCGTCGGTGCCGCACCGGCCGAAGCCGCGGAACGAGTCAGGACTGGCCGCCTCCGCGAACCGCCCGTCCGGCCCCGCCTGCCACGTCTCGACCAGCGCGTCCGGCACGGGCTCGCCGGCGCCGTCGAGCACCCGGCCGCGCAGCCAGAACGAGCCCGGCGTGCCCGGCCCGACCACGTGCGGCCCGGCCGGCCACGGCAGCGCGTGCGAGAAGAACGGTCCGACCGTCTGCGACGGAGTCAGCGGTGCGGTCACGACTCCTCCATGGGAGTGGCGTCGCGTCCACGCAACACGATGTCGAACCGGTAGGCCAGCGCCCATTCCGGCACCGTCTCGGAAAGGTCGAAGCTGGACACCAGCCGCTGCCTGGCCGCGGCCGGGACCGCGTTGAAGATCGGGTCCTGGCCGAAGAGCGGATCGCCGGGAAAGTACATCTGGGTGACCAGCCGCTGCACGAACGCCCGCCCGAACAGCGAGAAGTGGATGTGCGCCGGCCGCCAGGCGTTGTCGTGGTTGCGCCACGGGTAGGCGCCCGGCTTGATCGTCACGAACCGGTAGCCGCCCGCCGCGCCGGTCAGGCAGCGCCCGACGCCGGTGAAGTTCGGGTCGAGCGGGGCTGGGTGCCGGTCGCCGGAGTGCGGGTAACGACCGGCCGAGTTCGCCTGCCACACCTCGACCAGCGCGTTCGGCACCGCCCGCCCGTCACCGTCGAGGACCCGGCCGTGCACGATGATCCGCTCGCCGAGCGGCTCCCCGGGATGCTGCGTGGTCAGGTCGGCATCGGCGGGGCTCACCACGCCCTCGCCGAGGACCGGTCCGGTCACCTCGGTGGGGCCGTGCGGCAGCATGACGAGCGGCTGCTTGGGGTGCCGCAGGGCGGTCGACCGGTAGGCCGGGCTGTCCAGCGGGGGATGGACGCCGCCGG
>DASSUA010000468.1:0-5484 GCA_035707525.1 Pseudonocardiaceae bacterium | reverse complement strand
CGGGTTCGTTAGCGGTCGAGGCGGAAGGTGTCGGCGAAGGTGGCCAACAGAGCCGGGTCGCCGATGAGGCGGACGGCGCCGGACTCCACGGCCTGGGCGGGGGTGAGCTCCCCGGCCATGACCGCCCGCAGCCGTGGCCCGGTCTCGATCGTGAGGTCGGGCCTGGCGGCGGGGCCGGGTTCGATGCCCAGCCGGCCACGGTCGACGACCACGGTGAGCACCGCATCGCCGGTGCGGAGCTCGAACACGGTGCGCGGCCGGCGCGCGGAGTCTGGCCGGAACGTCGTGCGCAGGGCAATGGTGAGCGCGTCGGCGGTGAGCACGTCGTTGGGTCCCGGCTCGCCGAGCGACTGGGCTCCCCAGCGGCAGAGCGCGAGCACGATGCCCTCCAGCTGGCGGCCGTAGCCGGTGAGCTCGTAGACGACGAAACTGTCCGGTCTCGGCTGAGCACGCCGGTGCACGACGCCGGCGTGCTCGAGCTCGTTGAGGCGCGCGGTGAGGATGTTGGTCGGGATGCGCGGCAGGCCGTGCCGCAGATCGGTGAACCGGCGCGGCCCGACGATCAGGTCGCGGACGATCAGCAGGGCCCACCGCTCGCCGATCATCTCCAGCGCCCGGGCGACCCCGCAGTACTGCCCGTAGTCCCGTTTCGCCACGGTTGCAAATCTAACGCGTACTTCGCTTAATGCATCGCTCTTGCATCCTGGATTGCTCTCCTTGGCCGCCGGCCCGTGGTGCGCACGCGAGGAGATGTGCGCGCCGGGGCGCCGCTCCCATTCTCTGGTGAACCCTGCGGAGGAGAAACGTATGTACGACTACGTGATCGTCGGCGCCGGATCGGCGGGCTGCGTAATCGCGGCGCGGCTGAGCGAGGATCCGGACGTCAAGGTCTGTCTAATCGAGGCCGGTCCGGCTGACACCCACGAAAACGTGCATGTGCCGGCGGCGTTCGGCAAGCTGTTCCGCTCCCAGCTGGACTGGGACTTCAACACCCACGACGAGCCGCACCTGCTGCGGCGGCGGATCTACCTGCCCCGCGGGCGGGTGCTCGGCGGCTCCAGCTCGATGAACGCGATGGTCTACATGCGCGGTCACCGGGTCGACTACGACGGCTGGAACCAGCCCGGCTGGAGCTACGACGAGCTGCTGCCCTACTTCAAGCGCTCCGAGGACAACGAGCGCGGTGCGGACGAGTACCACGGCGTCGGCGGACCGCTCGCGGTGTCCGACGGGCGCTCGAACAACCCGATGTCCGCGGCCTGGGTCGACGCCGCGGTGCAGGCCGGTTACAAGCCCAACGACGACTTCAACGGCGCCGAGCAGGACGGCTTCGGCTTCTACCAGGTGACCCAGCGGGACGGGAAGCGGTGCAGCACGGCGGCCGGCTTCCTGCGCCCGGCGATCGAGCGGCCGAACCTGACGGTGGAGACCAACCTGTACGTGCACCGCGTGCGGTTCGAGGGCGACCGCGCGGTGGGCGTGATCGGCCACCGGCTCGACGAGATGGTCGAGATCCGGGCGCAGCGCGAGGTGATCCTGTCGGCCGGCGCGTACAACTCCCCGCAGCTGCTGATGCTCTCCGGGGTCGGTCCGGCGCAGCTGCTGACCGCCCTGGACATCCCGGTCGTGCTGGACCAGCCGCAGGTCGGCCAGAACCTGCAGGACCACCCGCAGACGCCGCTGGTCTACACGCACTCGCACCCGATCAGCCTGCTCACCGCCGGTGCCCCCGAGAACGTGGCGCTCTACGTCGAGCAGGGCCGCGGACCGTTGGCGTCCAACGGCCCCGAGGTCGGTGGTTTCGTGCGCACCCAGCCCGGCCTGCCGGCGCCTGACCTGCAGTTCCACACGGCACCGTTCATGTTTGTCGACGGTGGCCTCGCGCCGCCGACCGAGCACGCGATCTCCTGGGGCGGCTGCGTGCTGACGCCGCAGAGCCGGGGGTTCGTGTCGCTCGGTTCGGGGGACCCGACCGCCAAGCCGATGATCGTGCACAACTACTTCGCCGAGGAAGCCGACATGCAGGTCGCGGTCGCCGGCTTGCGGATCGGGCTGGAGATCGCCCGGCAGGCGGCGCTCGCGCCGTTCACCGAGAACGCCTTCCAGCCGCCGGAGTCGGACTCCGAGGCGGATCTGCGTCAACACGTCCGCCGGTACTCACAGACCCTTTACCACCCGGCCGGCACGTGCGCCATGGGAACCGTCGTGGACGCCGAGCTGCGGGTGCTCGGCGTGGACGGGTTGCGGGTGGTGGACACGTCGGTGATGCCGACGGTGGTCCGCGGCAACACGAACGCCCCGGCGATTGTGATCGCCGAGAAGGCGGCCGACCTGGTGCACGGCGCTGGGAACTGATCGGCGCAACGGATCAGAAAATCGAGGAGGGTCTTTATGGCCAACGAGGAGTCAAGCAATGCGTCCGCGCCGGACGCTTTCGAACAACCCGAGATGACCCAGAGCGTTCCCGGTTACCAGCCTCCACCGCCGGGCGTGCCGCCAGGTGATCCGTCGTGGATGACCCAGCAGCGGGAGGCGCCGCGGCCGAGGACGCGCGAGGCGGCCGTGCTGGGCGTCAGCATCGGCGTTTCGCTCGCCCTGGTGCTCGGTCTGCCCGCGGCCGTGGTGACCCTCACACCGGTCGGCGAGTGGATCGGCTACACCGCTCAGCAGGCGCAGCAGGCTCCGGCGGCGGTTCAGGCCGCCGCCCAGGATCCGGCCGCGGCGGCGCCGGCAGCGGCGGACCTGCGCGAGGGCGGCGTATTCGTGATGTCCAACAGCGACCAGGGCAACGTCGTCGTGGCCTTCGCACGTGGCCAGGACGGCAAGCTGACCGAGGTCGGCCGGTACGAGACCGGTGGTCTCGGCTCGGGTAGCTTCGAGGACAGCGCGGGCGCCCTGGTGCTGGGTACCGCCGACGGTGAGGCGTCGCCGAACCAGAACGTCGACAAGGCCGAACTGCTGTTCGTGCCGAACCCGGGCAGCAGCTCGATCACGGTGTTCCGGGTGCTCGCCGACCGCCTGGAGCTGGCCACCAAGGTCTCCTCCGGCGGCGAGAAGCCGGTCAGCCTCACGGTCAGCAAGGGCGTGCTGTACGTGCTCAACAGCGGCGAGTTTGACGACCGCCTGCTGCTCAGCGAAACCGAGGTGATCGAGAACTGCACGACCGGCCAGCTGCCTTCGATCACCGGCTTCAAGGTCAGCCCGGACGGGAACCTGACGCCGATCGAGGGCTCGACCCGGCTGCTGAGCGAAGAGGCCGAGTCCGGCTGTGCCCAGGTCTCGTTCAGCCCGGACGGGACCCGGCTGGTGGTCAGCGAGCGGATCGCCAACCTGGAGGGTACCTCCGAGCCCAACAAGGGCACGCTGGTCACCTTCACCGTCCGCTCCGACGGCACGCTGAGCAACAAGAAGGTCCTCGACCCCGTCGGCATTGGCCCGTTCGGCTTCACCTTCACCAAGGACGGCAAGCTGCTGACGACCGAGCAGACCCGCGCGCTGGCGAACCCGGGTGGTGGCCACACGGCCTCCTACACCCCCGGGCCCGACAACGCCTGGACGCCGACCAACGGTTCGGTGCCGAATTTCCAGACCGACACGTGCTGGATCCAGGTGACCAAGGACGGCCGGCTGGCGTTCGTCTCCGCGCCGTTCCCCGGGACCGTGGGGGCCTATTCGCTCAGCCCCGACGGCTCCATGACGCTGATCAGGACGGCGTCGGCCGCGGCGGACGGGCAGGACCAGAACGCCGACCCGTTCAACGACGCCACCACCGACATCGGGCTCAGCCGGGACAACAAGTTCCTGTACGTGCTCAACTCCAACGAAGGCACGGTCGTGGCGACCGCGGTCAACCCGGACGGCACGCTGACGCACATCGAGACCTACAAGGCGTTCGAGCCGCTGGTCCTGGGTGAGGGCGGCGAGCTGGACGCGTTCGGTCTGGTCGCGTTCTGACAGTTTCGAAACACCGGTTCCGGCCCCGCCGATTCCCCACGGATCGGCGGGGCCGGTGCTATTCGCACCCGATGAGAAGCATTTCGCCGAACCCCGGCGGGACAATTTGTCCGGCACCGCTGCCGTGCCGGCCGGCCCGCACGAATGTCGTGCGCGGGCGAAAGGAACTGTTGTGACCGAGGATCGGGTCCTGACCTCAAGCGCGCAGGATGCCTCGTGGCTGCTTCACGAACTGGTCCCCGACTCGGCTGCGCACAACCTGTGCCGGGCCTACCAGGTGATCGGCCAGCTCGACGTGCCCGCCCTGCACAAGGCCTGGCGCCAGGTGCTGGGCAGGCACGACATCCTGCGCACCGTGCTGGTCGAGCTCGACGGCCGGCCGCGGGCGTACGTGTCGGTCGGCTACGACGCCGAACGCTCGTTCATCGAACTGACCGCGGTCGGCCCGCCGTCCGCGGCGGACCGGGTGTGCGCGCACTGGGCGGCCACCCGCCTCGACCTGGATCAGCCGCCACCGGCCCGCCTGGTCGTCGTGCGGCAGGCCCCCGGCGAGCACCGGGTGCTGATCGTGCTGCACGACGCGGTGGCCGACGAGGAGTCGATGTCGATCGTGGTCGGCGAGCTGTCGGCCGGCTACGCCGCCGCGACCGGATCGACGCGCGACCGCGGCCCGGTCGCGGTGCCGGTTCCCGAGCAGGGCGAGCGCCTCCGGTACGCCGACTTCGCGCGCTCCCAGCGGCAATGGCAGACGACCCCGGGCGGGCGGTTCGAGCTGGGCTGGTGGGTCGACGCCCTGACCCCGGCGCCGCCCCCGCTCGAGCTGCCGGTGGACCGGAGCCGGCCGCCGGTGCCGTCGGCGGCCGGTGGCCTCGCGCCGTTCGACCTCGGCCGCGACGCCGCGGCCGCGCTGGCCGAGTTCTGCGCCGCGACCGGCGTCACGCCGCAGGCGACGCTGCTCGCCGCGGTCCAGAGCCTGCTGCACCGCTACACCGGCGAGGACCGGATAGCGGTGGCGGTGCCGGCCTCGATCCGGCCGCGCACCGGGTACGCCAGCGTCGTCGGGCCGTTCACGAACACGCTCGTGCTGTGCGGCGACCTGAGCGACGAGCCGGCCTTCGAGGAGCTGGCCGGGCGCACCGAACGGCAGCTGCGGGACGCCGTCGCGCACCGCGACGTGCCGTTCGACCAGGTGGTGCAGGCGATCCGGGTGCCGCGCGATCCGCGCCGCACGCCACTGCACGACGTGCGGCTGGTGATGACCCCCAAGCGGGCGATCGACCTGGAGCTGTACGGGACGCTCGTGCGCCGGATGCCGGTGCACAACGGCTCGGCACGAGCCGACCTCACCGTGGTAGTGGACCGGGTCGCGCCGGCGCTGACCGGTGCCCTGGAGTACCGCTCGTGCCTGTTCGAGCCGCAGTCGGCGCGGCGCATCGTCGAGCAGCTCGACACGGTGCTGACCCGGGCACTGGCCGCGCCGTCGACGCCGGTCGCCCGGCTGCCGCTGGAGACCGTCGAGCGGCTGCGCCG
>DASSUA010000467.1:0-8010 GCA_035707525.1 Pseudonocardiaceae bacterium | reverse complement strand
ATCGGACTCCGCGTCGATCTCGGCCGTCTCCAGCACCCGGCGGAAGATTTCCGACACGCCATGAACGCTCACGCAACGGCCCCCTCGGTTCGGCGCCTGTCGACCTTGCCGCTCGCCGTGTAGGCGAGCTGCGGCACGATGGAAATGCGGCTGGGAACGAGATGCGCCGGCACCTGCCCCTTCAGGAAGTCGCGCAGTTCGGCGACCAGGGCGTCGGGGGCCTTGTGGGAGCCGGCCACCGGCCTGGTCACCACGTAGGCGGCCAGCACGGTGTGGTCGGCGACGGTGACCCCGGTGACCGCGACGGCGCTCACCGCGGGGTGTCGGGCGAGCTGGGCCTCCACCTCGGCGGGGTCCACCCGGATGCCGCGGATCTTGAGCTGGTGGTCGATCCGGCCTTCGTGCACGAGCGCCCCGTCCGGCAGCCGGTCGACCCGGTCGCCCGTCCGGAAGAACCGTTCCCCGCCGACGGTGACGAACCTGGTGTCGGCGGTGGCTGACGGGCCGAGGTAGCCATCGGCCAGCGACGGGCCGCCGATCAGCAGCTCACCGCCTTCGCCGAAGCGCTCGACGACGTGCGGCAGCGGCCGGCCGATCGGTGCCCGCGCGGTCCTCTCCCACGGCACGGCGGGCTCGGCGGCCAGCGGCCCGTGCAGGTCGACGGCGTGGGTGATCAGGGTGGTCTCGGTGCACCCGTAGGTGTTGAGCAACCGGATGCCGCCGGTCGGCAGGGCGCACCAGCCGGCCAGCCGGGCGGGGCTGGCGGCCTCGCCCCCGATGACCACCAGCCGGACGTGGCCGGGCAGCGCCGTCGCGTCCTGCGCCAGGTGGTTGACCAGCTCGTGCCAGAACGCCGTCGGCAGGTTCAGCACGGTGATCCGCTGGTCCCGGATCATCCGCAGCAGTCGCGGGAACGAACCCGTGTGCGCGTCGTCGTGGAACACCAGCGTGGCGCCGCCGGTGATGGTGGGCAGGATCTCCTCGAAGCACGTGTCCCAGCTCAGCGACGCGAACTGCAGCACGCGGTCGGACGCGTCGATGCCGAACAGCTCGCGCAGGGCGCCGACCGCGGTGCCGATCGCCCGGCGCGAGGTCAGGACCGGTCGCGGCGCACCGGTCGACCCGGAGGTGAACACGCAGTAGGCGGCCGTTCCCGGCTCGGCTGTCCCGGGCTTGGCTGTCCCGGGCTTGGCTGTCCCCGGCTTGGCGATGCCGAGGCCGGCCTCGATCTCGAGCGCGGGCGTGAGGACGGCCCGGCAGCCGGCCGCGGCGAGCATGAGCCGCCGGCGCTCCGTCGGGAAGGCCGGATCGATCGGACAGTAGGTGCCGCCGGCAGCCCAGACGCCGAGCAGCCCCACGACCGTCGCCGGCGCGTGGGTGGCCAGCACCCCGACGACTCCCGGGTCGGAGCCCAGGCGGCGGGCCACCTCGTTGGCCAGCTCCCGAACCGACGCGGCGAGCCGCGAGTAGGTCGTCGGGCGTCCGTTGTGAACGATCGCCACTCGTTCCGGATAGCTGTCAGCAACATCCAGGCAGGCTTCGACAAGGTCCATACCACGTGTCCTCGGAGTCGGGGTTGCCATCGTCACAACGCCGGCTTCGAAGTCGCTTCATATTCAATTGACTTCCGCCATGCGGCCGACGCCGACCACAGTCCGCTGGCGTACCACTCGTCGACCGCATCCCGGTCAATCAGTTCCGCACCGCACCTTCGCGCGAATCTGCGCACGATGTCATGAATGCGATATCGGCCAGGGCCGTCCTCGACAACGAGGTGCACCGCCGTCAGCTCGTCGAAGAGCCGGTGCAGCTGCCGCACCGAGAAATCGGATGTCGCGGCGGTGAGCCGCAGCGTGATGGCCGAGGAGGAGCACAGGCCCAGCCGGCCGAACAGGTGCGCCGCGGCCGGGCTGAGCGCTTTGTGCGCACTCGCCAGTGCGGCGCGCACGCTACGCGGATCGTCATCCAGCACCAGATCCTCGGCCAGCTCGTCCAACTCGGCGACGAACGACGCCAATGGCTGTCCCGGGCGCGCCGCGAGCTTTGTCCCGACATGCTGGATGACCAACGGCCAGCCGCCGCACCAGTTCACCATCCTGGCCGCCGCCGGATCGTGCATCCGGGCCGAACCGACAATTCTGACGAGCAGTTCCCTGGTGCCGGCCGGGGTCAGTGGCTCGAGGACCATCCGGTGGATCGCATGGTGGGTGGACATCGCGGCCAGCCGGCGCCGGCTGGTCGCCACCAGCTGGCTTTCCATGGTCGGCGGCACGAGCGGCAACAGCTGGTTCACCGACCCGGCGTCGTCGGCCACCAGCAGCAGGCACCGACCGCTGACCAGCGTGCGGTAGAGCGCCGCCCGCTCGTCGACGGTGGCCGGAAGATCGTCCTTCGGCACCCCGAGGGAGCGCAGCACCGTGCCCAGCGCGGCCGCGGCCGACAGCGCCTTGCCGGGGACGCGTCCACGCAGGTCGACGAACAGCTGACCGTCGCGGTACCGGTCGGCGATGGCGCGCGCCCACCGCACCACCAGGGCGGTCTTGCCAAGGCCGCCGGGCCCGGAGACCAGCAGCACGCTGGGCTCCTGCGGTGGGTGACCCAGCGCGCGGGTCAGCGCGGCCAGCTCGCCGTCGCGGCCGGTGAAGTGCGCCACGCTCGCCGGCAGCTGCGCCGGTCGCGGCCGCGCAACCGGCTGCCGGAGTGGCTGCGGCCGCTGGCGCCGCCCCGGCCGGTCCGGCCGATCGCCGCGCAGGATCGACGCGTGCAGATCGCGCAGGTCGGGGCATGGGTCGCTGCCCAGCTCCTCCGCCAGCCGGTGGCGCAGCGCCTGGTAGGTACGCAGCGCGTCGGCCTGCCGGCTGCAGCGGTACAGCGCCAGCATGAGCTGGCCGGCGAGTCGCTCGCGCAGCGGGTGCGCGGCCACGGTCGGGGCGAGCTCGGCCACCAGCTCCGCGTGGTTGCCCAGCTCCAGCTCCGCGGCGAAGCGCTCCTCCAGCAGACCCAGCCGCAGCTCCTCGAGCCGGATGCGGTCGACCTCGATCCCGGGTGCCGACACCCCGTCCAGCGACTCGCCACGCCACAGGTCCAGCGCCTTTCGCAGGTACTGCACCGCCCCGTCGCGGGTCGTCGCCATTCGTGCCTGCCGAGCCAGGTGCGCGCACTCGTCGAGATCGATCGTGACCCTTGCCGAATCCAGAAGGTAACCGGGATGCCTGGTGACAACGGCGTCCCCGACCTTGCGACGCAATGACGAGACCAGGCCCTGGACGCGGGATCTCGGGGCCATCGGATGGCGGTCCCCCCACAGGCAGCAGACAATCCGCTCGGTCGATATCACCGACCCCGTCGACAGCGCCAGTACGGCGAGCAGGTTTCTTTCCAGTGGGGCCAGCGAAACATTGTCACCCGATATCCGAGCTTCGGTCGGGCCGAGCAGAAATATCTCCAACATGTGCACTCCTGCCACTGCGCAGATCGACACAGATGCCGCGGGGCGCCGTTTCCCGGCGGTGTGTAATAGTCGGTCGATCTTGGTCGAGCCGCGACGCGCGAAACAAGACTCCATCTGCGGGAAAAGCCGTTGCGGCTTTCGTGCTCTGCGTGATCAATCCGGACGGACGGTTCGTTCACCCGTGGTTACCAGTTGAGCCGCATGCGTGACGGTCCGGTCGCCGGTGCCGTCCGAGCCGCCGGCCCGGATGGCGGGTGGGCCCAGCGCCGCGGCAGCCGAATCCGCATCGGATCTGAAGCGGACTTGTGGCGGCCACTGCGAGCGTCGTAGGTGAAGAGCCAATACCGGGAAGGGTGCAGACCACCATGACCGCAGCCGCCCCTGGCCCACTGCGCCGCCTGTGCTGGGTCTTTCCGGACCGGGAGTCGACGCGCACGGCCGCGATGTGGAACCACTATTTCTGGGAGATCTACGGGGATGTGGCCGCCGGCCTCGGGCTGCGCTGGACCAGGAACGCGCCCGACGCGGTGACGGTGGACTCGACCGAGCCCGGCAAGCCCCGGGTCTACGTGGACGACGAGCCGGTCACCCCCGAGGACACGGTCTTCATCACCGCGCTCTACTCGTTGCCGTACCAGTCGATGGACGTGTTCAACCAGTACGCGTTGTATGCCGTGCTGGAGCAGGCCGGCTTCTACCTGCCGTTCCCGCCGGGGCTGTCCGCCATCGCCAACGACAAGCTGGCCACGCTGCTCTTCCTCGAGGGCTCCCCGGTGGCCCCGATCCCGACGATTCGCATCGGCACCGGCCGGGACGTGGCCAAGCACGCCTACGAGGTGGCCCTGGCGAACCTGACCTACCCGGCCATCGTCAAACCGGCCGGCTGGTGCGGTGGCGGCGGCGTGAACCTCGCCCGCGGCGCCGACGACATCCGCGGCCTGGCCAGCCTGGCGCAGGGCGGCGACACCCCACTGGTGATCCAGCCCTACCTCGGCGACGGCACGGTCGACCACCGGGTCTACGTCATCGACGGCAAGCCCTACGGCACCTTGCGGCGGACACCGGAACCCGGCTCACCGGTCGCCAACGCCAGCCGCGGCGGCACGATGGAGTTCTCCTCGACGCCGGCCGAGCTGGCGGAGGCGACGGCGTACTTCGCCGAGAGGCTGCCGATCCCGTTCTTCTGCATCGACTTCCTCTTCGACGGCGAACGGTTCTGGTTCTCCGAGCTCGAACCAGACGGGGTGATCGCCCCGGACCTGGACGATCCACATCGCACGATCCAGCGCGACATCACCCGGGCCCGTTTCGCCGCGTGCCGGGACGCCCATGCGCGGTGGCTGGCCGCCGGTGCCGCGGGTGCCGCCGGTGCCGCGGGTGCCGCTGGTGCCGCCCTCGCCTTCACGTCTGGATGGTGACATGACTTCCACGTTGTCCCCGGCGTTCTCGCTGTCGCCGGTCGCGGCGCAGCCGCACCTGCACGTCGCGCAGCGGTCGCTCGCGCTGCTGAGGACCGTGCCCGAGCTGGCGCCGCGCTACGCCGGTCACGCCGAGGTGCGCACGCTCGACGACCTGGCCGGGCTTCCGGTGCTGGCCAAGGACGCCCTCAACGTGGCCCTGGCGCAGCTGGAGCCCGAGGCGGAGCGCGGCGCCACCTGGCTGTTCCAGAGCGGCGGCAGCACCGGCGCGCCGAAGGTCGGCTATGCCCCCACCGGCTTCTACATGGACGGCGTGTACGAGCAGTGGCGGCCGCTGGAGCGCGACGACGTCTTCGTCAACGCCTGGGGCGCCGGCCGCATGTGGGGCGCGCACTTCCTGGCCGCCGCCTTCGCCGACCTGTCCGGCTGCCGGGTCATCGCGCTGGGCTCGGTCACCAGGGACGAGTACGGCGACTGGCTGGCCTTGTTCGCCGCCCGCGGCGTGACCGCGATCGGCGGCACGCCGAGCGTGCTGCGGCTGTGGTTCGCGCACGCGCGGGCCACGGGTGTGCGGCTTCCCGCGCTGCGCAAGGTGCTCTGGCTCGGCGAGGCCTGGCAGTCCCAGCTCGACGAGGACCTGGCGGCGGTCGCTGCGAACGCCCGCCGCTGGGGCATGTTCGGCAGCACGGAGACCTGGGTCGTCGGCACCAACACGCCGCAGTGCCCGGCCGACGTGTTCCACCCGCTACCTACCCAGCTGGTTCACGTGGGCGCGGACGACCTGCTGGATTTCACGACCCTGAACCCGGACATGCTCAACCCGGTGCTGCGCTACCAGACCGGCGACGCCGGCCGCTATGTGACCTGCACCTGCGGCCGGGCCGGCAAGGCGCTGCGGATCCTCGGCCGCCGGGACGGCGTGGTGCAGGTGCGCGGCCTGGGGCTGCACGTGGACGACATCGTCGCCCAGGCGGAGCGCGCGCCCGGCGTGACCCGGGCGCAGGTTCTGATCACCGAACAGCGCGGGAGAACGTCCACTGTGGACGTGCTGCTGCTGGCTGGCCATGATTTCGCACCGGAGTCCGCCGAACGGCTGCGAAAGGATCTCATGTCCGCCACGTTCACGATCAGCACGGCGTTCCAGCACGACCCGCAGTCCTTCCGGGTCAGGGTCGTCGAGTCATTGGTTGGCAACGAGCGCACCGGCAAGACGTCGAGCTTCGTCGTGCGGAACGAGCCGTGAACAGTCGGCTGCCGGCGTCGCTTGGGCGCGAGTTCAACCTGCTGTGGTGCGGCCAGACGGTGAGCAATGTCGGCGACCGGATCACCGTGTTCGTGGTGCCGACCGTCATGATCTTCGTGCTGCACGCGTCCGCCCTCGAGGTGGGCATCGTGGCGATGGCGCAGTACCTGGGAATCCCGCTGCTCGGGCCGGTCGCCGGCGTGCTGGTCGACCGGTGGGACAAGCGCTGGACGATGGTGCTGTGTGACGTCGTCCGGCTGGTGGCGGTGGCCGCCATCCCCCTGGCGTACTGGTGGGGCGTGCTGTCGACGCCGCTGCTGTTCGTCTGCGTGGCGCTGATCAGCGGTGCGACGATCTTCTTCAACGTCGGCTACCTCGTCGCCGTCCCCGCCACCGTGCCGCGACGCCACCTCGTCGGCGCCTACTCGCGCCTGGAGGGCAGCGGTTCGGTCGCCGAGGTGGCCGGCCCCTCGATCGCCGCGGGGCTGTACAGCGCGCTCGGGATCGTGGCCCTGCTGGTCGACGCGTTCAGCTACCTGGTCTCGGCGGTGTGCTTCCGGTACATGCGGCCGTGGGGGGAGCGGACGGTCCAGCCGGGTTCCGTGTGGTCGCGGCTGACCGTCGGGTTCCGGCTGAACTGGGCCGACCCGGTGCTGCGGCGGGTGGTCATCGCCGCGGTGATCCTCAACTCCGGCGGACCGATCTTCGTGACCGTGCTGCCGGTGCTGGCCTACAGCGGCCTCGGCGTGTCCGTCGGCGACTTCGGCGTGGCCATGTCGATCGCGGCGGCGGGTGCCGTGCTCGGCGCCATGATCGCGCCGAAGATCAGCGACCGGCTGGGCACGGGGCGGACGATGGCCTGGGGGCTGCTGCTGCACTGCCTGGTCGGGCTCGGCGTGCTGCTTGCGCCCACGCTGCCGCCGGTGCCGGTGATCGCCGTCACGCTGGGGTTCTACGGCTTCTTCATGTCGTGCATCAACGTGTGCAGCGCCCCCACCCGGCAGTCGCGGATGGCCGCCGAGAACCAGGGCGTGATGCACGCCGCGTACCGGACCGTGACCTGGGGCGTGATCCCGGTGGCCGCCCTCGCCGGCGGCCTCGCGGTCACCCTGCTGGCCCCCACGCTGGGAATCCTCGACGCGACCCGGGTGGTGATGGCCGGCGGCACGCTGCTGGCGGCGTTCTCGTTCCTGCCGGCGGTGCGCGTCCAGGAACTGCTCGACCAGGCGGAGCGGCAACGCGAGGCCGCCGGCTCGTTGCAACCCGAAGGCGCGCCGTGACGGCGGGGCTGGTCCTGGTGACCGGGACCTCCTCGGGGATCGGGCTGGCCACCGCGGTCACGGCGGCCAGCGCCGGGTTCACGGTGGTGGCCACCATGCGGGATCCGCGTCGAGCGCGGGCGCTTCGCGACGCGGCCGACCGGGCGGGTGTGACCGTGGACGTGCGCCGGCTCGACGTCACCGAGGCCGAGTCGATCACGACGTGTGTCGACGGGGTAGCGAACACCTACGGGCGGCTGGACGCGGTGGTCAACAACGCCGGCATCGCCAATTTCGACCCGACGATGGAGATGTCCACCCTGGCCGCGCTGCGCGCCAACCTGGAGGTGAACTTCTTCGGGGTCGTCGCGGTAAGCCGGGCCGCAATGCCGTTGCTGCGCGCCAGCCGCGGGCGGCTGCTGACGATCGGCAGCGTTCATGGCATTGCGGGACAGCCGTTCAACGAGGCCTACTGCGCGGCGAAGTTCGCCGTCGAGGGCTTCATGGAGAGTCTGGCGCCGGTCGCCGCGGAACACGGGGTGAAGGTGTCCATCGTCGTGCCGGGATTCGTGCCGGACACTTCGTTCGGGATATTCCCCGGCATCAACCGCTCGACAGTCGAGGCCGCCTCCGGTCCCT
>DASSUA010000466.1:0-6403 GCA_035707525.1 Pseudonocardiaceae bacterium | reverse complement strand
TACTTCACGTGTCGCCACCAGCACCGAAATACCGGTCAACGATCTAGCCGGCGAACAGTTCCTTGACGACCCCGCCGAACACGGTCATGGCCTCCGAGAGCTGCGCGTCGGACAGGTACGGCGCCGGGCCGAGCCGCAGGTGCTGGCCGCGGAAGTCGCTGGACACGCCGCGCTCGGCGAGGGCGGCGTGAAGCCGCCCGGCGTGCGGCGAGCGCAGCGCGAGGAACCCGCCGAACTCCGTAAGCGGCACCGACCGGTCCCGGGTGACGACCTCCGCCGGGACGTCGAGCTCGTCGAAACGCCCGGCCAGCAGGCCGACCTGATGCTGGGACACCTCCCGCAGCAGCCGCGGCGTGAGCCCGTGCTCCGCGAAGAACCCGAACACCGTGGCGGCGCGGTAGTGGCTGGTCGGGTCGTAGGTGGAGCCGGCGAACCGGACGGCGCCGCGGCCGTAGCCGACCTCGCCCGGCCGGTGGTCGCCGGCGATCTCGGCGAACTCGGCGAACCAGCCGGTGACCACCGGCCGCAGCGCCTCGGCGTGCGCCGGCAGCCGCAGGAAGCAGTTGCCCTCGCCGAGCTGCAGGTACTTGTAGCCGCCCCCGATCACCCAGGCCGACCCCAGGCCGGCGGCCGGCAGCGAGAACGGCACCACGCCGATCGCGTGGTAGGCGTCGACGAGCAGCTCGGCGCCGTGCCGCTCGCACGCCGCGGCGACCTCGTCGAGCCCCGGCACGATCCGGGACGTCTCGAACAGCACCGAAGAGACCAGCGCGGCGGCGGTGCGGTCGTCGACGGCCTCGGCGCACCGCGCGGCCAGCGTCGCGGCCGGGAACGCCGGCACCCGAACCACCTCGACGCCCTCCTCGGCGAGACGGCCCAGCTGCCGGCGCAGCGTGTGGAACTCGCCGTCGGAGGTGACCAGCCGCGGCCGGCGGCGCAGGTCGAGCGCCGACAGGAAGCGGATCACCAGCTCGTGGGTGTTCGCACCGAGCGCGAGCTCGCCACCGGCGTCGTCCAGCAGCCGCCGCACGCCTTCGCGCACCGCCTCGGCCTGCGCGAACGCGCGCTCCCACTTGGCGTCCACGGCCTGCGCGGCGTCGTCGAAGGCGCGCAGCTGGCCGTCCCTGGCCACGTCGGGCCACGCCTGGTGGGAGTGCCCGGTGAGCAGCAGCCGGTCGGCGACCCGGAACCTCGAGTAGTGGCCGGCCAGCGCGTTCGGGGTGCGCCGCAGCGCGTCCAGAGTCGTCACAGCTCGCTTCGCACCGCCCACAAGTCGGGAAACACCGGTTTGAACAGCGTCGCGCGCAGGTAGGCCGCGCCGGGAGACCCGCCAGTGCCGCGCTTGTCGCCGATCGTGCGCTCGACCATCTTCACGTGCCGGTAGCGCCACTCCTGCATGCCCTCGTCGAAGTCCACCAGGCGCTCGCACACCTGGGCCGGGCCGCCGTCGTCGCGGTACACCTCCAGCAGCACGCGCTGCACCCCGGGCGAGGGCTCGACCGGCTGGCAGACGTCGCGCCGCAGCACCTCGGCCGGCACCGGGTAGCCGAGCTTGGCCAGGTAGTGCAGGAACGAGTCGTACAGCGACGGCTTGGCCATCGCCTCGGCGATGCGGTCGCGGGCCGGGCTGCCTTCGGGGTAGTGCTCGAACACCCTGCGGTCGCGGCGGCCGAGCGCCGCTTCCAGCTCGCGGAACTGGCCGGACTGGAAGCCGCTGGAGGCCTCCAGCCGGTCCCGGAAGCTCAGGAACGAGCGCGGCGTCATGGTCTCCAGCACGTCGATCTGCGCGACGACGACCTTCAGGATCGTCAGCACCCGCTTGAGCGTGTGCAGCACGTGCGGGGTGTCGCCGCCGTCCAGGCGCCCCTGCAGGTGCCACACCTCGTGCAGGAGCTGCTTGAACCACAGCTCGTACACCTGATGGACGACGATGAACAGCATCTCGTCGTGCTCGTCCGAGCGCAGCCGCTGGGCGGCGAGCACCTCGTCGAGCGCCAGGTACGACGTGTAGGTGAGCGCCGCGTGCTGCGTGGGTTCGGTCATGGCTGGACCACCTCCCGGTCACCTGCTGAGCCTGATCGAGCGGCCACCTGGTCGAAGTGGCGCTGGCCGGCCGGCGCGAGCGCCTCGTACAGCTCGCCGAACAGCCGCACCGCCCTGGCCCGGTGGTCCGGCGCGGCGACCAGGCACGCGGGCAGCTCGGGATCGAGGAAGGCGAACTGGCGGAAGCTGTGCACGAGCTGGGTGCGCACCACGAACGAGTCCCGGTCGCCGAGCGCGTCCGGCCGGCAGCCGTCGAAGTCGCCGACGAAGTCACGGTAGCGCGCGCCGAGCTCGTCGAGGTCCCACGCCCGGGCCGGCAGCGAGCCGAGGCCGACCGTCCCGGCCGGCGTTGCCAGCATGACCGCGGCGTACTCGGTGACGTCGAGCTGGGCGAGCACCGCGGCGACCTCGCGCTCGCGGTCGTGCGCCGCCACCCACGCACCGTCGTGCACCTGCCCGAAGCCCAGGAAGCGCAGCCGGCGCGCGAGCCGCTGCCGTTGCAGCCGGCGGTCCTGCGGGATCGCGTGCCACAGCACGGTCCACCGCCGGCCGGGCAGGTCGGGCTCGCGCCCGAGGGTGAAGATGCGGCGGTCGCCCTCGTCCAGGATCGCCCGGCTGCGCTCGGTGAGCGCGTAGTCGACGTGGCGGCCGTGGCGCGCCCTGGTCATCAGCTGGCGCCGGACCATCCTGGTCAGCGCGACCCTGGCCGCGCCGGGCGAGAAGCCGAACTCGGTGAGCAGCTCGACCAGGCCACCCGCGCCGACCCGCCGGTCGCGCGGCCGCAGGAACCCACCGAGCAGGCTCAGCACCAGCTCCTGCGGCTGCGGGTCGAAGGTCCGCGGCCGCGCAGCGCCATTGGCAGGCAGGCGTTCCGCCACGTCCGCGATCGTATGACACCCCACCGGGCTCGGCCGTAAACTGCGGAGCGTGAAGATCGGTATCGGGCTGCCCAACACGACCCCCGAGGCCGGCGGCGAGCTGCTGGTGGAGTGGGCGAGGCGGGCCGACGCCGGACCGTTCCACTCGGTGGCGGTCCTGGACCGGCTGGCCTACGGCGGTTTCGAACCGTTCGTCTCGCTCGCCGCGGCGGCCGCGGTCACCGAGCGGGTGCGGCTCGCCACCATGATCGCGATCGGGCCGCTGCGCAGCCCCGCGATGCTGGCCAAGCAGGCGGACTCGGTGCGCCGGCTCGCCTGCGGCCGGTTCACGCTCGGCCTCGGCGTCGGTGGCCGCCGCGACGACTACGAGGTGGCCGGCGTCGAGCACCGGACCCGCGGCGCCCGGCTGTCCGAGCAGCTCGCGCTGCTGCGCACCGAGCACCCCGAGCTGGAGCTGCTGGTCGGCGGGGCGAGCGGGCCCGCGTTCGCCAGGATGGCCCGCTACGCCGACGGCTACGCGCACGGCGGCGGCCCGCCGCGGGCGTTCGCCAGCGCCGCCGCCCGGGCCAGGGCCGCGTGGAGCGACCTGGGCCGGCCCGGCCGGCCGCTGCTGTGGGGCCAGGGCTACTTCGCGCTCGGCGACCCCGAGCGGGGCACCGGCTACCTGCGCGACTACTACGCGTTCACCGGCCCGTTCGCCGAGAAGATCGCCGCGGGCAACCTGACCAGCGCACGCGCCGTCAAGGACTTCGTCCGCGGCTACGCCGCCGAGGGCTGCGACGAGCTGGTCCTGCTGCCGACCGTGTCCGACCTCGCCGAGCTGGACCGGCTGGCCGAGGTGCTGGCCTGATGCGCGTCGGCATTCTCGGCGCCGGGCCGGCCGGGCTGTACCTGGCGATCCTGCTGCGCAAGGCGGACTCCCGGCACGAGGTGAGGGTCGTCGAGCGCAACCCGCCGGACGCGACGTTCGGCTGGGGCGTGGTGTTCTCCGAGGAGACCCTCGGGGCGCTTCGCGACGCCGACCTGACCACCTACGCCGAGATCACCGACACGTTCGCGCGCTGGGACACCGTCGACATCCGCTACCGCGGCCGGCTGCTGCGCTCGCGCGGGCACACGTTCTCGGCGATCGCGCGCAAGCGGCTGCTGGCGATCCTGCAGCGGCGGTGCCTGGAGCTGGGGGTGGAGCTGGAGTTCGGCGTCGAGGCGGACTGGCCGCCGCAGGCCGACCTGATGGTCGCCGCGGACGGCGTCAACAGCGCGACCCGCCGCGCGCTCGCGACCGAGCTCGGCAGCGTCGTCGAGCCGCAGGGCTGCAAGTACGTGTGGTTCGGCACCGACCTGGTCTTCGACGCGTTCACGTTCATCTTCAAGGAGACCGAGTTCGGCCTGTTCCAGGTGCACGCGTACCCGTTCGACGAGAACACCAGCACGTTCATCGTCGAGTGCCCTGAACCGGTGTGGCGGCGGGCCGGCCTGGACCGCTGCGACGAGGCGGCCAGCATCGCGTTCTGCGAGCGGCTGTTCGCCGACGAGCTGGCCGGGCACCGGCTCAGGTCGAACCGGTCGGTCTGGCTGTCGTTCCTGCGGGTCGGCAACGCCAGCTGGCACCACGGCAACGTCGTGCTGCTCGGCGACGCCGCGCACACCGCGCACTTCTCGATCGGCTCTGGCACCAAGCTGGCCATGGAGGACTCGATCGCGCTGGCCAACGCGCTGGTCACCAACCGCGACCTCGAGGACGCGCTCGTCGAGTACGAGCTGGACCGCGGCCCGGTCGTGGAGCGGACCCAGCAGGCCGCCGACGAGAGCGCGGCGTACTTCGGCCGGGTCGCCAGCTACACCGACCTGGAACCGGTGCAGTTCGCGTTCAACCTGCTCACCCGCAGCGGCCGGATCAGCCACGGCAACCTGTCGCTGCGCGACCCGCAGTTCGTGCGCGAGCTCGACGGCTGGTTCGCGGGGGGCGCGCAGATCGCGCCGCCGCCGATGTTCGCCCCGTTCGAGGTCCGCGGCCTGACGATCCGCAACCGGGTGGTGCGGCCGGTGGCGACCCCACAGGGCGCCGGCCTGGCGCTGACCGGCCTGGTCGCGGTGAGCCCCGAGGGGCGGGTCTGCCCGCAGACCCCGACGCTGTGCTCCGACGCCGACCTGGAGCCGCTGCGCCGGCAGGTCAAGAGCGCGCACGACGCGGGCGCCCTGCTGGCGGTGCGGCTCGGGCACGCCGGCCGGCGCGGGGCGACCCAGCCGCCGGCGCGCGGCGTCGACCTCCCGCTGCCGGCGGGGCAGGCGTGGCCGCTGCTGGCGGCGTCGGCGCTGCCGTACGGCCCCGGTTGCGTGACGCCGAAGGCGATGGACGCCGGCGACCTGGTCCGGGTCCGGGAGGCATTCGTGGCCGCCGCGTTGCGAGCCGCCGGCGCCGGCTGCGACGTGCTGGAGCTGGACATGGCACACGGCCAGCTGCTGGCCGGCTTCCTGTCGCCGCTGACCAACCGGCGCGACGACGAGTACGGCGGGTCGCGGTTCCCGCTCGAGGTGCTGGCGGCGGTGCGCGAGGCGTGGAACGGGCCGCTGTTCGTCCGGCTGACCGTCACCGACTGGGCGCGGGGCGGGCTGCCGGTCGACGGCGGCGTCGAGCTGGCCCGGCTGGTGGCCGCGGCCGGCGCCGACCTGGTGCACGTCGAGGCCGGCCAGACGGTCCCGGACGGCCGGCCCGAGTACCGGCGCGGGTTCCTCACCGGGCTGTCGGACCGGGTGCGCAGCGAGGCCAGGGTGCCCACGATGGTCGGCGGCTACCTGACCACCAGGGACGAGGTGAACACGATCGTCGCCGCCGGCCGGGCGGACCTCTGCCTGCTGGAGCTGCCTTGATGTACTTCGCCGACCTGACGTCGCCGCAGGTGGCCGCGCTGCTGACGGACCAGCGGCGGCCGGTGCTGCTGCTGCCCGTCGGGGCCGTAGAGCCGCACGGCCCGCATGGGCCGCTTTCGACCGACGCGCTCATCTCCGCCGGCATGTGCCAGCGCGCGGTGCGACGCCTCGACGGCGACCCGGCCGTGCGGGCGCTCATCCTGCCGCCGCTGCCCTACGGCGTGACCAACTACGCCGCCGGGTTCGCCGGCGCCGCCGGAATCGCCGCCGACACCCTGCACGCGCTCGTCGTCGACGTCTGCGCCGGGCTGATCGCGCAAGGACTGCGGTGGATCGTCGTGGTCAACAACCACTTCGAACCCGAACACGTCCAGACGCTGCGCCGCGCGGTCACCACCGTGCAGGAGCGCACCGGCACCCGACCGGGCTACGTGGACCTGCTGCGCCGCCGCAACGCCGAGCGCCTCACCGAGGAGTTCCGGTCCTCGTCGTGCCACGCCGGCCGGTACGAAACCTCGCTCGTGCTCGCCGACCGGCCCGACCTCGTCGACGTCGAGCGCATGGCGGCGCTGGCCCCTTTGCCGGTCGACATGGTGGCGGCGATGGCCGCC
>DASSUA010000465.1:0-4860 GCA_035707525.1 Pseudonocardiaceae bacterium | reverse complement strand
CCGAGGGCTCGGTGCGCACGCCGCCGGGCACCACGGTCGGGCTGCTCGAGCAGGACACGACCTTCCCGGTGCCACGGCGAAGCGCGCGCCAGGTCTACGCGGACCAGCTCGGGGGTCTGGCGGAGACGGTGCCGCTCGCCGACCTGGGGCTGCTGAGGGCCAGCGAGCTCGACCGGCCGGTCGGCGAGCTGTCGGTCGGGCAGCGGCGGCGGCTGGCGTTGGCGCTGCTGGTGGCGCACAACCCGAACGTGCTGCTGCTGGACGAGCCGACCAACCACATCTCGCTCACGCTCGCCGACGAGCTGGAGGAAGCCCTGCGGACCTCGCCAGGCACGGTCGTGGTGGCCACCCACGACCGCTGGCAGCGCCGGCACTGGCCCGGTTCGCACCTGCGGCTGCACGCCGGCAGCCCGGCCTGACCGGGATGACCGGGATGACCGGGATGACGCACTGCTTACGGCTGTCCTGGACCGGGGCATCAACAGGACACTATTGAGCTAGCCTCATCTTTTTGTGCGGTTCCTTCATGGGCAGGGTTGCGGCCACGATCTCACCTACGACGACGTGTTCCTGGTGCCAGCCAGGTCCGCCGTCGGTTCCAGGTTCGCCGTCGATCTGTCCACAGTGGACGGGTCGGGCACCACGATCCCGGTCGTCGTCGCGAACATGACGGCGGTGGCCGGGCGGCGGATGGCCGAGACGGTGGCCAGGCGCGGCGGGCTGGTGGTGCTCCCCCAGGATCTGAACCCGCGGGTGGTCGAGGAGACCACCGCGTGGGTAAAGGCGCGCCATCACGTGGTGGACACCGCGCTGACCCTGTCCCCCGGTGCGGCGGTGGCCGACGCGATCAGCCTGCTGCCGAAGCGCGCGCACGGCGCGGTCGTGGTGCTGGACGCCGACCGCCGGCCGGTCGGGCTGGTGGGCCCGGAGGAGTGCGCCGGGGTGGACCGGTTCGCCCGGCTGGCCGACGTCGTCGACACCGACCTGGTGGTGCTGCCGGCCAAGGTCGGGCCCCGCGAGGCGTTCGAGCAGCTACACGCCAGGCACCGTTCGCTGGCGGTGGCCGTCGATGACGACGGGCGGCTGGTCGGGGTGCTGACCCCGACCGGGGCGCTGCGGGCCGAGCTGTACCGGCCGGCGGTCGACGCGCAGGGGCGGCTGCGGGTCGGGGCGGCGCTCGGGGTCAACGGCGACGTGGCCGCCAAGGCCAAGGCGATCCTGGCCGCCGGGGTGGACGTGCTGGTGATCGACACCGCGCACGGGCACCAGGAGAAGATGCTGGACGCGCTCGCCGCCGTCCGGTCGGTGCATCCCGGGCCCGATGGCGACTACGGGCACGTTCCGGTCGTGGCCGGCAACGTGGTTTCGGCCGAAGGGACCCGCGACCTGGTGGCCGCGGGCGCCGACATCGTCAAGGTCGGGGTCGGGCCGGGCGCGATGTGCACGACCCGGATGATGACCGGCGTCGGGCGCCCGCAGTTCTCGGCGGTCCTGGAGTGCGCGGCGGCAGCGCGCGAGCTCGGCGCGCACGTGTGGGCCGACGGCGGCGTTCGGCACCCGCGCGACGTGTCGCTCGCGATGGCCGCCGGGGCGTCCAATGTGATGATCGGCTCGTGGTTCGCCGGAACCTACGAGTCGCCGGGCGATCTGCAGCACGACGAGACCGGCCGGCCTTTCAAGATCTCCTTCGGGATGGCGAGCAAGCGCGCCGTGGCCGCGCGCACCCGCAGCGACGACACGTTCGACCGGGCCCGCAAGGCGCTGTTCGAGGAGGGCATCTCGACCTCACGCATGTATCTGGACCCCGACCGGTCGGGCGTGGAGGACCTGCTGGACCACCTCTGCTCCGGGCTGCGCAGCACGTGCACCTACGCCGGCGCGGCGACGCTTGCCGAGCTGCACGAGCGGGCAATTGTCGGGGTCCAGTCGGCGGCCGGGTTCGCCGAAGGCCGCCCGGTGCCGGCCAGCTGGAGCTAGTGCGGTCAGCTCCCGGCGTGTGGGGAACGGGCCGGTGGCACGGCGGCGTTGGCGGCCGGCGGGCCGCTGACGGTGCTGCCGCGCAGGCGCGCCGACGGCACGACGGTGACCGGGCACCACGCGTGCCGCAGCACGAAGCGGGTGGTGGAGCCCAGCGCCGGGGTCAGGAACCCGGGCAGCGCGCCGCTTCCGGTCGCGCCGACCACGAGCTGCGCGGCGTCGCGGGAGAGGTCGACCAGCACCGCGCCCGGTTCGCCCTCGAACGCGAGCTGGTGGATCAGGCACCGGCCGACCGGGACCCTGGACGCCGCCGTCGCGACGGCCTGATGCACCCGGTCGCGAGCGGCCTGCACGGTCAGCGCCCGGTCGCGGATGATCCGGCTGCCGTATGGTGCGTCGCCGAAGTCCTCATCCGGCGCCCACGCGTGCACGACCGACACGGCGTGCCCGCCGACCTGAGCCTGCCGCAGCGCCCAGATCAGCGCCGTGGTCGCGTCGGGGGAACCGTCGACCCCGACCAAGATCGCACCGAAGGACCCGCCAACCACGCTGCCTCCTCCGCGCTCGCTCTGCGCGCCGCCGCCCACCCTCCCAATCGGGTGACATCCCCAACATGGCCGAAAGTCCCATGACTGCCAGTGATCTGCCTGGTAGCCGGCTATCCATGGGCACTTTCGGCGTGTCAGGCTCACGGCGTGTCCGATGGTGGTCAGGTCGACGAGCCGACCTTGCCCGGTCTGTCGGGGCTGCGCCTCGACGTCCTGCTGACCGAGGTGCAGGGCCGGTTGTCCGAGGTCACCGGCACCAGGAGCCGGCTGCAGAGCCTGCTCGACGCGGTCGTGGCGGTCGGCTCCGGGCTGGAGCTGGACGCCACCCTGCACCGGATCGCGGGCGCCGCGGTCAAGCTCGTGGACGCCCGGTACGGCGCCCTCGGTGTGCTCGACGAGCAGGGGCGCCTGATCGGGTTCATCTACGTCGGGCTCGACGACGCGGCCACGGCCAGGATCGGCCGGCCGCCGCGCGGCCGCGGGCTGCTCGGCACGCTCATCGAGGACCCGCGCCCGTTGCGGCTGGCGGATCTGTCGGCGCATCCGTCGTCGATCGGGCTGCCGCCGGGCCATCCGCCGATGCGCAGCTTCCTCGGGGTGCCGATCCGGGTCCGCGGCGTCGTGTTCGGAAACCTGTACCTGACCGAGAAGCGCACCGGCGGCCGGTTCACCGCCGACGACGAGGCGGTCGTGCAGGCGCTGGCGACGGCGGCCGGGGTGGCGATCGACAACGCCCGGCTGTTCGAGGAGACCCGCCGCCGGCAGCGCTGGCTGGAGGTGACCTCGGAGATCACCACCGGGCTGCTGTCGGGGGTGAACCCGGCGGACGCGTTGCCGCTGGTGGCCCGGCGGGCGCTGGAGCTGACCGGCGCGGACTGCACGCTCATCGCGCTGCCGGCCGAATCCGACCCCGAGCTGCTGATCGCGCAGGTCGCCGCCGGCGCGCCGGGCACCGACGCCGAGCCGGTCCGGGGGTTGGCGCTGCCGCTGGATGGCTCGATCGCCGGATCGGTGTACCGGTCGAGGCGACCGCGGCGCATCGCCGACCTGCGCTCAGCGGCCACGCCCGAACCGCTGGCCCAGCTCGGCGGCTTCGGCCCGGCGCTGTACGTGCCGCTGCGCGCGGGTGAGCACGTGGTCGGCACCCTGGTGGCGCTGCGCCGCCACGGCGGCGAGCCGTTCACCGCCGACCAGCTTCCGGTGGTGGCCTCGTTCGCCGACCAGGCGGCGCTCGCCCTGGAGCTGGCCGACAAGCAGCTTGCCCAGCGCCGGCTGGCGGTGCTGGCCGACCGCGACCGCATCGCCAGGGACCTGCACGACCAAGTGATCCAGCGGCTGTTCTCGATCGGGCTGCTCATGCAGAGCGTGCAGCCGCAGCTGCCGGAGGGCGGCCGGGACCGGCTGGGGCGGGCACTGGAGCAGCTGGACGAGACGATCTCGGAGATCCGTACGACGATCTTCAAGCTGCACGAGCCGCCGGACGCCGAGCCGGGCGGGCTGCGCAGCCGGCTGTTGCAGGTCGTCGAGGATCTGACCGCCGGTGTGGAGATCACGCCGACGGTGCGCACGTCCGGGCCGCTGGACACGCTGGTACCGCGTGAAATCGCCGATCATGTCGAGGCGGTGCTGCGGGAGGCGTTGAGTAACGCGGTCCGGCATGCCAACGCCGAGCGGATCGTGGTCACGGTCGACGTCGGCGAGGACCTGACGGTCGAGGTCGTCGACGACGGGATCGGGATGCCGGCGCACGTGGGTCGCAGCGGGCTGCGCAATGTCGAGGAGCGCGCCGCGGTGCTCGGCGGCGAGCTGCGGATGGCCAAGGCGGGTGAGCACGGCACCAGGCTGCTGTGGCGGGTCCCCCTACCGTGAAGGTAAGCGGGCACCGAACGTCAGCGCGGTTACCCGTTCGGCGTAGCCGGGCGCCGTGTTGTCATCCGGTCGGCCGGCCGCGTACCGAACGAACCGTCTACCAAGCAGAGCACCAGGGTAAACAGGTGATGGGGGTGCCCAGATGGCGTTTGGACTTCGACGCTGGTGGGCAGCCGGTTCCGTGGGCTGGTTCCGGGGCACTACGACCATGGCCGAAGTCCGTTCTGCCAGCCTGCTCGTCATCGCGATCTTGGCGTTTCGCGTGCTGTTCACCGCCGCTCCGATGCCGGTGCTGATGTACGAGAGGGGCGCCGGCGTGGTCCCGCTGTCGATGGGGCTGGCGTCGCTGACCCTGAGCGCGATCATGATCGCGCTGCTGGCCCGGGGGTTCGACCTGACCAAGGGGTTCGGCCCGCTGCTGGCGCTGGACCTGGTGGTCTCGTGCGCGGTGGGCCTTTCCAGCACG
>DASSUA010000464.1:0-3349 GCA_035707525.1 Pseudonocardiaceae bacterium | reverse complement strand
TGGTGGGTGATCGGGGCCTCAGGCCAGGGCGGTGCGTCCAGCGCGGATGGGAGGGTGCCAGCCGTGGGCTGCGCGGGCTGGTGGGTGGACCGCCCGCTGGCCCTGGCACATCGGGACCAAAACGATCTTGGAACGACCATGTGCCAGCCGGCTCTCAAAGCAAAGGGGAGGCGCGGGGCCTTCGGTCGGGCGCCGCCGCGAACGGGCAGTGACTTTTCTTGATCAACTACTACGTAGTGTAATGATCGGCCGCGGGTAACGAGCTGTAGTCGCAGAGGACACTATTCTGTCGCGGTGATTTCGATCTTGGCTCGGTTGGCCGAGGACTGTCAGCTCATGACCCGTACCCGTGGATTGGCCGCGTGGGTGGGACAGGGCCGGCCGGTGACGGCGAAGGGGGTGTTGCGCCGGGCGGAAGTTGCGGCCGTTGCGGCGGAGCTCGGGGTGGCCGTTCCGGCCTGGGTCAGGACTGCCGCTGATGTCGAGGTGATTCACCGTCCCTGGGTGGCATCGGAGGCGTTGGGGCTGATCCGTCTCGAGGCGAACCGGGCGGTCGCCGTTCCGGCGTCGCAGGGTGATCCGCTGGAGCAGTGGTGGACGGCGGTGTCGGCGGTGCTTCGTGCCGAATCTCATGATCGCCGCCGGGTGGGCGCGGCCGTGTTATGCCGGACAGTGCTGACCGTTCTGGCGATGGATCCGCCGCCGCCGGTGGCCGATTTGGAGGAAACCGTCCGCGACGTGCTACGCGGCCTGGACTACCGCGACCACGCAGCGGTGGTCGAGTCGTTTCGGCGGGATGGCGTGCCGGTGGACGCGGGTAGGCAGCTGCTGGCCGAGATTGGTGCGGTGGATCGAGGTGGCCGCCTGAGCCCGCTGGGACGCTGGATGCTCGAGCGGATCGTCGCGGAGACTCCACCGCCGGTCACCGCTGACCTGTCGGCCGCCGAGGTGCTCGGCCGGCTGGTGAAGCTGCCGGAGGACGAGGTATGGCAGCAGGCCGTGCCGTGGCTGCGCCAGCGCGACACCGGTCAGGCCGCGGCCGACCTCTTGGCGGCGGCCAGCACCGCGGCACCCGCGGAGCGCGTCGTCGCGGTAGAGGTGGTGGCCGGGATAGGTGAGCCGGCCGTGCCGGCCTGGCGTCGAGCGCTCGAAGATCCCATGTTGGCGCCGCACGTCCGTTCGGTGCTGGGCGGTCTCGACGGCATAGCGGAGCCGGGTTCGGCTGACGGGCAATGGCTGGCTGTCGAGTTCGCGCTCGCCGCCCTCGCCACCGAGGGGCCGCAGGAGGCCTACCTCGTGTTGCAGGATCTTCATGGCCTGGAGGCCGTCGCTGCCGGCCGGCATCCCGGTACGGCGACCCTGCGCGATGCGCTGGCCGACCTGATCGCGGCCGGCGGGCCGGCCGTGCCCACTTACCAGCTGAAGATCGCCCTAGTGCGGATGCGGCAGCCGGTGTGGCGGCGCCTGCTCCTGCCGGCGACGGTCACTCTGGATGCCCTGCACCGCCTCATCCAGGTGGCTTTCGACTGGGATGGCGACCACCTGCATAGGTTTACTGTGGACGGTCGACGGTACGCCGATCCCTTCTTCCCTCTCGACGGCTGCGCCGACGAGAGCCGAGTACGGCTGAGCAAAGTATTGCCCCGGGTCAATGGGTCGATGAGCTATGTCTACGACATGGGCGACTGGTGGGAGCACCAAATCAGGGTCGAGAAGATCATCGAACCCAACGGCCTCACGGGACCGAGGTGCATTGACGGCCAGGGTGACGCCCCGGTGGAGGACTGGTCGCCGGACTGCGGCCGGGAGCCGACGCCGTTCGACGCCGCCGCGATCAACCGCAGGTTTGCCGAACTCGACGACGTAACCTCGGCGATGCCGATGTAGCGGAACCGGGATGCCCATTGAGGGCACAAGGAACCCGTCGTGGCGGGCCATGCTGCCCTGGTACCACTGCGCTGGCCGGCGCGAAGGTCGTGGCATGACGACGGTCCATGCCCGGTGGCGGCTGCCGTCCGGTGAGACTCTGCTGCTGGTTCTGGTGACCGCGCTGCTGGCCGGTGGCGGCATCGCACGTATCGCGGGACCGCTCCCGGCGAACATCCTGTGGGCCGCCGCAGATGTGGTGGCCCTGGTGCCCGCGACCGCATGGGTGATCGCCGACCTGCGGGCCGGCCGGTACGGCGCGGACCTGCTGGCGCTGCTGGCCCTGGGCAGCACGCTCGCGGTCGGCGAGTTCCTGGCCGGAGCGATCATCGCGGCGATGGTCTGCACGGGCCGGGTGCTGGAGGCGGCCGCGCAGCGCCGCGCCGGGCGGGACCTGTCGGCGTTGCTGGCACGCGCACCCAGCCAGGCGCATCGGCGCAGCGGCGAGGTCGTCGTCACCATCCCGATCGACCAGGTGCGGCGCGGCGACCAGGTGGTGGTGCTGCCCGGTGAGGTCGTCCCCGTCGACGGCACGCTGGTGGGCAACGGGACGTTCGACGAGTCGGCGCTGACCGGTGAGGCCGTCCCGGTGACCCGCGAAGCGCCGGAACCGGTCCGTAGCGGGGTGGTCAACGCCGGCGCGGTGGTCGAGCTGCGAGCCGGGGCCACCGCCGCCGACAGCACCTACGCGGGCGTGGTGGCATTGGCCCAGCAGGCAGCGGCCTCCACCGCGCCGGTGGCCCGGCTGGCGGATCGGATCGCCGTGTGGTTCCTGCCCGCCGCACTGCTGATCGCCACCCTCGCCTGGGCGTTCACCGGCGACCCGGAGCGAGCGGTGGCCGTCCTGGTCACCGCCACGCCATGCCCGTTGCTGCTCGCCGTGCCGATCGCGGTCACCGCCGGCATGTCCCGCGCCTCACGGTCGGGCGTCGTGGTCAAGGGCGGCGCCGCACTCGAGCAGCTCGGTCGGGTGACCACCCTGGTCATGGACAAGACGGGCACGGTGACCGAGGGCCGGCCCGAGGTCGCCGACCTGGTGTGCGCGCCGGGCGTGACGTCGGAACAGGCGTTGGGGTACGCCGCCGGGGTCGAGCAGTACTCACCGCACGTGCTTGCCGGCGCCGTCGTGCGCGCCGCCGAACGGGCCGGCGTGGCGCCGCTGCCGGCCGAGTCGGTGACCGAGGAACCCGGCCGTGGCGCCTGCGGCCGCATCGAGGGCCACCCGGTCCAGGTGGGACGGTTGCCGTCCGGTGCGGTGCTGCCGGCCTGGGCTCAGGGCGCCGCCCGCCGGGGACGGCTGGACCTGGCCAGCATCATCTGGGTCTGCCGGGATCTCCAGCCGCTGGCGGCACTGTTCGTCCGTGACCGGATCCGCACCGACGCGGCACGCACCATGCGCCGGCTCCGCACCGCCGGCATCCGG
>DASSUA010000463.1:0-10707 GCA_035707525.1 Pseudonocardiaceae bacterium | reverse complement strand
TCCGGGGACAGCGCGCGCTGGCGGGAGAACTCGATGAACGAGGCCGGGGTGGCCATCACGGTCGCGCCGCCGGCCAGCGCCAGCGTGCAGTCGCCGGTGCGCAGGCCCTGCACCGCCAGGTGGATCGCGACCAGCGACGAGGAGCACGCGGTGTCCACCGACAGCGCCGGGCCCTGCAGCCCGAGCAGGTAGGACAGCCGGCCGGACAGCACGCTCGGCGCACCCGAGATCATGATCGTGCCCTCGACCGCCTCGGGGAAGTCGTGCCCGGCGAATCGGATCGAGTAGTCGTCGTACATGACGCCCGCGTAGACGCCGGTCTGGCTGCCGCGCAGGGCCACCGGGTCGATCCCGGCCCGCTCGAACGCCTCCCAGGACGTCTCCAGGAACAACCGGTGCTGCGGGTCGGTGGCCAGCGCGTTGCGCGGGCTCAACCCGAAGAAGGGCGCGTCGAACTCGCCGGCCTCGTAGAGGAACCCGCCGCCGCGGGCGTACGAGCGACCCAGCGCGGCCGGGTCCGGGTCGTAGAGGTTCTCCAGGTCCCAACCGCGGTCGGTCGGGAACGCGCCGGTGGCGTCGCGGCCCTCGAGCACCAGCTCCCACAGGTCCTGCGGGGACCGCACCCCACCGGGATAGCGGCAGGCCATGCCGACGATCGCGATCGGCTCGCGGCGGCGGTCCTCGGCCTCGGCAAGCTTGCGCCGGGTCTGGGTCAGCTCGACCGTGACCTTCTTCAGGTAGTTGCGCAGCTGTTCCTCGGTCGCCATCTCTTGGCCTTCCTCACAGTTCCTTGTCGATGAGGGCGAAGATCTCCTCATCGGAGGCGGAGTCGATCTGTTCGGCCGCGTCCTGCTCGCCGTCCCCGCCGCTCTCGTCGGTCCCGAGCCTGGTCAGCCCGGTCTCCAGAACAGTGATCAACTTGGTCCGCAGGGCATCGATCTCGGCCGGCGCGGTGGCGGCCAGCGTCGACACGGCGGCGTCCAGGGCCGCCCGCAGCTGGTCGGCTGGCGACGGCGCGACCGGTGCGAACGTCTTGAACAGATGGTCGGCCAGCGCCGCCACCGTCGGGTAGTCGAAGACCAGCGTCGCCGGCATCCGCAGCCCGGTCTCGACGTTGAGCCGGTTGCGCAGCTCCACCGAGGTGAGCGAGTCGAACCCGAGCTCGCTGAACGGCCGCGTCTCCTCGACCTGGTCGACGTTGTCGTGCGCCAGCACCGCGGCCACGTGCGCCCGGACCAGCCGCACCAGCATCCGCCTGCCGTCGGTGGCGTTCAGGCCGGCGAGCCGCTGCGCCAGGTTGCCGGCACCGGCCGCCCCGCCGTCCTGGTCGGCCGGCCCGCCGGCGGTGCGCCGCGGCGCCCGCACCAGGCCACGCGCGATCGAGGGCAGCGTGTCGTTCTCGGCCCTGGCCCGCAGCCCGGCGGCGTCCCATTTGACGGCGACGACGAGCGGCTCCGGCGACGACAGCGAGTCGTCGAAGAGCTGGAGGCCGTGCTTGACGCTCAGCGCCCCGACGCCGGAGCGGGCCAGCCTGGCCAGGTCGGCGGCCGACAGCGCGTTGGACATGTCGCTCTCGGCGTTGTCCCACAGGCCCCACGCGATCGACACCGCGGGCAGCCCGCGGGAGCGGCGGTGGGCGGCCAGCGCGTCCAGGAACGTGTTGCCGGCGGCGTAGTTGGCCTGCCCGGCGTTGCCCAGCACCCCGGCGAGCGAGGAAAACAGCACGAACGCGGAGAGCTCGCGCTCGGCGGTCAGCTCGTGCAGGTGCCAGGCGGCGTCGACCTTCGGCCCGAACACCCGGTCCAGGCGCTGCGCGTCCAGGCTCTCGACGATCGCGTCGTCGAGCACGCCGGCGGTGTGCACGACGCCGGTCAGCGGCCGGTCCTCGGGCACCGCGGCGATCGCGGCGGCCAGCGAGTCGCGGTCGGAGGCGTCGCAGGCGACCACGGCGACCCGGGCGCCAAGCTCCTCCAGCGCCGCGGCGAGCTCGGCGGCGCCGGGCGCCTTCGGCCCGCGCCGGGAGACCAGCAGCAGGTCGCGGACGCCGTGCTGGCGCACGAGCCGGTTGGCCACGAGGGCGCCGAGCCCGCCGGTGCCGCCGGTCACCAGGACCGTGCCGGACCCGAACGGCCGCGCCGGCTCTGCGGTCTCCTGCGCCGGTTCGGGAGCCGGCCGCTTGGCGACCCGCGCGGCCAGCAGCGCGCCATCGCGCACCGCGAGCTGCGGCTCGCCGGCCGTAATGGCGGCGGCGACGGCGTTCCAGTCTGGATCTGATTCGGTGTCGACCAGCGCGAACCGGTCCGGGTGCTCGGTCTGCGCCGAGCGGACCAGGCCCCACACCGCGCCGGCCACCACGCCGGCGACGTCGGCGCCGGCCCCGGGCCCGGCCGCGCCGCTGGTGAGGACCACCAGCCGGCTGCCGGCGAACCGGTCCTCGGCGAGCCACCGCTGGACCGTCTCGAGGACGCGGCCGGTGATCTCCCGCAGGTCGGCGGGCACCGCGCCGGTGCCGGCCGGGCAGCGGAACGCGACGAACCCGGGCACCTCCGCGTCAGCCAGTTCGGCCAGGTCTGCGCAATGGTCGAGGCCGGGCACCGGCTCGCCGACGGCGACCCAGCGGCCACCGCCGCCCTCGGTGGCCGGCACAGGCACCCAGTCGAGGCCGTGCGGGGCCACGCCGGACCTGCTGGCGGAGTCGAACGACCCGGCCGCGACCGTGCGCACCCGCAGCGACCCGACCGACAACACCGGCCGGCCCGCCCCGTCGGCGGCCTGCAGGGTCAGCCCGTCGTCGGCGACCGGGACCAGCCGGACCCGCAGCCGCGCCGCGTTGGCGGCATGCAGCCGCACGTCCTGGAAGACGAACGGCATCCGCAGCTCACCGGCGGGCTCGGCGATCAGCAGCGGGTGCAGCGAGGCGTCCAGCATCGCCGGGTGCACGCCGAAGCCGGCGACGTCGACCTCGCTGGGCGCGGCGACCTCGGCGAACAGCTCGCCGTCGCGGCGCCACACCGCGCGCACGCCCTGGAACGCCGGCCCGTAGCCATGGCCGATCTCGGCCAGAGTCTCGTAGACGCCGTCGACCGGGACGGCGGTCGCGCCCTCCGGCGGCCAGGTCGCGGCCCACTCGCAGTCGGGGGCCGCCTCGGCGCCGGCCGAGACCGCGCCCGAGGCGTTGCGGATCCAGTCGGCCTGCTCGCCGCCGGCCGGGCGGGAGAACACCCGCACCCGGCGCGGCCCGGTCCCACCGCCGGCCGAGCCGGCAAGTCCGGCACCGTCGATCACGATCTGCACCGCGACCGCGCCGGTCGCCGGCACCACGAGCGGCGCCTCGAAGATCAGCTCGTCGACCGCCTCGCAGTCCACCAGGCCACCGGCGGCCAGCACCAGGTCGATGAACGCGGCGCCGGGCAGCACCGCCGAGCCGGCCATCGCATGGTCGGCGATCCAGCCGGCGTCGGCGATCGAGAGCCGGCCGGTGACCACGAGCGCGCCGTCCTCGGCGACGTCGACCGCCGCGCGCAGCAGCGGGTGGTCCAGGCCGCGCAGGCCGGCCGCCGAGACGTCGGTGCCGCCGGCCGGTTCGGTGAGCCAGTAGCGCTTGCGGTCCCACGCGTACACCGGCAGGTCGAGGCGGGAGCCGCCGGGGACGAGCGCCGCCCAGCCGACGGTCAGGCCGGCCGCGCAGGCCCGGGCCAGGCCGCCGACGAGCGCCTCGAGCTCGGGCAGCTTGCGCCGGTACAGCGGGATCACGGCCGCGTTGCCGGTGACGCACTCCGCGGCCATGCCGGCGAGCACCGCGTCCGGCCCGATCTCGATGAACGTGTTGGCGCCGCGCTTTTCCAGCTCGCCGATCGCGGCCAGGAACTGCACCGGCCGGCGGATCTGCTCGAGCCAGTAGTCCGCGCTGGTCCAGTCGACCGGGGCCCCGGCCAGGTTGGTGACGTACGGGATGCGCGGCCGGCCGAACTCGACGCCCTTGAGCTCGACGGCGAACAGCTCGAGCATCGGCTCCATCAGCGGCGAGTGGAACGCGTGGCTGACCGAGAGCCGGCGGGTGCGCCGGCCGAGCTCGCGCCAGTGCTCGCCGATCTCGAGGCAGTCCGCCTCGGCGCCGGAGACCACGACGCTCGTCGGCCCGTTGACGGCGGCGATGCCGACCGCGTGCTCGCGGTTGACCAGCGTCGAGGCGACCTCCTCCGCGCTCGCCTCGATCGCGACCATCGCACCAGGGACGTGCAGCGACTGCATCAGGCTGGCCCGGGTGGCGATCAGCCGGGCGGCGTCGGCGAGCGACCAGATGCCGGTGACGTGCGCGGCGGCGAACTCGCCGACGGAGTGCCCGGCGACGAACGCCGGCGCCATGCCGAAGGACTCCACCAGCCGGTAGGCGGCCACCTCGAAGGCGAACAGCGCGGGCTGGGTGTACCTGGTCTCGTTGATCAGCTCGGCGTCCGGCGTGCCCGGCTCGGCCCACATCACCTCGCGCAGCGGCCGGTCCAGGTGCTCGTCGATCGCGGCGCACACGTCATCCAGGGCGGCCGCGAACACCGGGTACCTGGCGTACAGGTCGCGGCCCATGCCGAGCCGCTGGCCGCCCTGGCCGGTGAACAGGTACGCGGCCTTGGGCTTGTCACTGGCGATCCCGTCGACGCAGCCGGCCCCGGCGGCCTCGGCGCCGCCGCCCAGGTACGCGGTGAGGTTCGCGACCAGCTGCGCCGCGTCGTCCCCGATGAAGATCGCGCGGTGTTCCAGCTGGGACCGGGCGGCCAGCGAGTAGGCGACGTCGACCGCGTCCGGGGCCGGTTGCGTGGTGACGAACTCGCGCAGCCGCTGCGCCTGCCGGCGCAGGGCGCTCGCGCTGCGGCCGGAGACCGGCCACGCCAGCGGTCCACCGGTGGGTCGCTCAGCGGGCTTTGCAGCGGCGTCGGCAGGGTCGGATTCGGCGGGCTCGGGCGCCTCCTCGATGATCACGTGCGCGTTGGTGCCGCTGATCCCGAACGAGGACACCCCGGCCCGGCGCGGCCGGTCCTGCTCCCACGGCCTGGCCTCGGTGAGCAGCTTCATCGTGCCCGAGGACCAGTCGACGTGCGGGGACGGCTCCTTGACGTGGATCGAGACCGGCAGCGTGCGGTGCAGCATCGCCATCACCATCTTGATCACGCCGGCGATCCCGGCCGTGGCCTGGGTGTGGCCGATGTTCGACTTGATCGAGCCGAGCCAGATGGGGTTGTCGGGGCGGCGGTTGTGCCCGTAGGTCTCCAGCAGCGCCTGCGCCTCGATCGGGTCACCGAGCGTGGTACCGGTGCCATGGGCCTCGACGACGTCGACGTCGCGGGTGTCCAGCCGGGCGTCGGCGAGGGCCTGCTGGATCACCCGGCGCTGGGAGGCGCCGTTCGGTGCGGTCATGCCGTTGCTGACGCCGTCCTGGTTGATCGCCGAGCCGCGGACCAGGGCCAGCACCTTGTGGCCGTTGCGGACCGCGTCGGAGAGCCGCTCGAGCACCAGGACGCCGACGCCCTCGCTCCAGGCCGCGCCGTCCGCGGTCGAGGAGAACGGCTTGCACCGGCCGTCCGGGGACAGCGCGCGCTGGCGGGAGAACTCGATGAACGAGGCCGGCGTGCCCATCACGTTCGCGCCGCCGGCCAGCGCCAGCGTGCACTCGCCGTTGCGCAGCCCCTGCACCGCCAGGTGGATCGCCACCAGGGACGAGGAGCACGCGGTGTCCACCGACACCGCGGGGCCCTCGAGCCCCAGCAGGTAGGAGACCCGCCCGGACAGCACGCTGGCCGTCCCGGAGATCGTCAGAATGCCCTCGACCGACTCGGGGAAAGCGGTCCCGGTGTAGCGCTGGGAATAGTCGTTGTACATGACGCCCGCGTAGACGCCGGTCTGGCTGCCGCGCAGCTTGAGCGGGTCGAGCCCGGCCCGCTCGAACGCCTCCCAGCTGGTTTCCAGGAAGATCCGGTGCTGCGGGTCGGTGGCAATAGCGCTGCGCGGGCTCATGCCCCAGAACGGGGCGTCGAAATCGCCGGCGTCGTAGAGGAACCCGCCATTTTTGGTGTAGGACTTGCCAAAGGCGGCCGGGTCCGGGTCGTACAGGTTGTCCAGGGCCCAGCCGCGGTTGGCCGGGAAGTCGCCGATCGCGTCGCGGCACGCGGCGACCAGGTCCCAGAGCTGTTCGGGGGTGTTGGCGTCGCCGGGGAAGCGGCAGGCCATGCCGACGATCGCGATCGGCTCCCGCCGGCTCTCCTCGACCTCGGCGAGCCGGCGCCGGGTCTGGGTGAGCTCGACGGTGACCTTCTTCAGGTAATTGCGTAGCTGTTCCTCGGTCGCCATCCCGGCCTTCCTCACAGTTCCTTGTCGATGAGGGCGAAGATCTCCTCATCGGAAGCGGAGTCGATCTGTTCGGCCGCGCCACCCGAACGGTTTTCACCACCGAACTTGGCCAGTCCGGTCTGCAGAATGGCGACGAGCTTTCCTCGGACGTCGTTGTCGCCGTCGGCGCCAGCAAGCATGTGCTCGACCTGTTCGAGCGCCTTGCGCAACGTCTCCTCCGGCGACGGCGTCTCCGGAGCCAGTGAGCTGTACAGGTAATCGGCGAGGGCGGTCACGGTCGGGTGGGAGAACACCACCGTCGCGGGCAGCCGCAGCCCGGTCTCGGCATTGAGCCGGTTCCGCAGCTCCACCGCCGTCAGCGAGTCGAAGCCGAGCTCGTTGAACACCTTGTCCACGTCGACCCCGTCGACGCTGTCGTGCGCGAGCACCGCCGCGACGTGCGAGCGAACCAGGTGGGCGAGCAGCTGCCGGCCGTCGGCCTCGGTCAGCGTGGCCAGCCGGTCGACCAGGCCACCCGCGGCCGAGCCGGAGCCGGCCCCGCCGGTGGCGGCACCCGGGCCGCTCGCCGCGCTCGCCGCCCGGCGCGGCATGCGCACCAGGCTGCGCAGCACCGGCGGCAGGGTGTCGGACTCGGCCCTGGACCGCAGCCCGCCCTGGTCCCACTTCGCGGCGACGACCAGCGGGTCGGCCGCGGTGAGCGCCGCGTCCAGCAGCTGCAGTCCGTACCCGGCCGGCATCGCGGCGATCCCGGACCGCTCCAGGCGGGCGACGTCGGCGGCCGAAAGGTGCCCGGCCATGCCGTCCCCGGCGGAGTCCTCGGTGCCCCAGAGTCCCCACGCGATCGACACCGCCGGCAGCCCCAGCGAGCGCCGGTGGGCGGCCAGGATGTCGAGGAACACGTTCGCGGCCGCGTAGTTGCCCTGGCCCGGGTTGCCGAGCAGGCCGGCGACCGAGGAGAACATCACGAACGCCGCCAGCTCGCGGTCGCGGGTCAGCTCGTGCAGGTGCCAGGCCGCGTCCGCCTTCGGGGCGAACACGGCGTCCAGCTGCTGGCCGGACAGGCGCTCGACGGTCGCGTCGTCCACCACGCCCGCGGTGTGCACGACCGCGCACAGCGGCCGCTGCGGCGGGATCGAGTCGAGCAGCCGCCGCAGCGCGAACGGGTCGGAGACGTCGCAGTCGGCGATCGTGGCGGTGGCACCGAGCCCGGCGAGCCGGGCGACCAGCTCGGCGGCCCCCGGGGCCTGCGATCCGCGGCGGGACACCAGCAGCAGCTCGCGCGCGCCGCAGCGCTCGATGAGCCGCTCGGCGACCAGGCCGCCCAGGCGCCCGGTGCCGCCGGTCACCAGCACGGTTCCCGACCCGAGGTCGGGCAGGCCCGGCGCGGTGCCGGTCTCGTCGTCGGCGCTGCGCTTGGCCAGCCGCGGCACCGAGACCGTCCCGCCCCGGACCACGAGCTGCGTCTCGCCGGGCTCGCCGGCCAGAACGGCGGCCACCTTGGCCCAGTCGGCGCCCTCGGCCTCGCCGCCGGCTGTGTTGTCAGCAACGTCGACCAGCGCGAACCGGCCGGGGTGCTCGGACTGGGCGGACCGGATCAGGCCCCACACCGGGCCGCCGGTCAGCCCCGCCTCACCGGGCTCGCCCGGACCGAAGGCGCCGCTGGTCACGAACACCAGGCGGCTCTCGGCGTAGCGCTCGTCGCCGACCCAGCCCTGGACCAGGTCGAGCACCTGGTACAGCCCCTCGCGCACCGCATACGGGGCGTCCGGGTCGGGCTCGGGCCGGTAGGGCACCAGCACGGTCGCCGGCACCTCGCCCGCGCTCATGTCGGCCAGCGAGGACAGGTCGTAGTAGCGCGCGGCGTCCACGCCGGCCCGCTCGAGCGCGGCGCCGAGTTCGTCGGCGAACTCGCCGTACCCGACGATGGCCCAGCGCTGCCCACCACCGGCTGTGGCCGGCGCGGCCAGGTCGACCCAGTCCACCGCGTAGGCGACCGGGTCCGCCTGGGCCTGGGCCCGGGCCGCGCCGGCGGCGCGCGGCACCCGGCGCAGCGTCAGCGCCTGGACGCCGGCGATGCGGTTGCCGGCGGCGTCGTGGATCGCCAGCGACACCTGGTCGTCGTCGCCGGCGCTGATGCGCACCCGCAGCGCGTCCGCGCCGAGCGCGTCGACCCGCACCCCGGTCCAGGAGAACGGCAGCAGCAGGCCGGCCTCGTCGCCGGCGTCTACGGCATCGAGCACCAGCAGGTGCAGCGCCGCGTCCAGCAGCGCCGGATGCAGGGTGAACCGGCCGGCGTCGCCGCGCACCGCCTCCGGCAGCGCTACCTCGACGTAGGCGTCGGAGCCGGCGCGCCAGGCGGCCAGCAGGCCCTGGAACGTCGGGCCGTAGTCGTAGCCGCGATCCGACAGCCGCCCGTAGGCGTCGTCAAGGTCGACCGCGACCGCGCCGGCCGGCGGCCACTCGGCGAGCCGCTCGGCGGCGGCCGCCCCGGCCGGGGCCAGCATGCCGGTCGCGTTGCGGGTCCAGGCGGCGTCCGGATCGCCGGCGAGACGCGAGTACACGCTCAGCTCGCGCCGGCCGTCGCCGGCCTGCGCCGACCCGCCGACCTTGACCTGGAACTGGACCGCCCCGGTCGCCGGCAGGATCAGCGGCGCCTGCAGGGTCAGGTCCTCGACCTCGTCGCAGCCGGCGATCGCGGCGGCCTCCAGCCCGAGCTCGACGAACGCGGTGCCGGGCAGCAGCACCTCGCCCTCGACGACGTGGTCGGCCAGCCACGGGGTGGCGCTGCGGGACAGCCGCCCGGCCAGCACGAACCCGTCGCCCTCCGCGAGCGGCACCACCGCGCCGAGCAGCGGATGCCTGGACGCCTCCAGGCCGGTCGCGGTCACATCCGTCGCCGCGCCGCCGCCCTCGATCCAGTACCGGCGGTGCTCGAACGGGTAGGTCGGCACGGCGACGTGGCGCGCCGGGGCCGTACCCAGCGCGGCGGTCCAGTCCACCGCGGCGCCCTGGGTGTAGGCCTGGGCGGCGGCGAGCAGGAACCGGCGCCAGCCGCCCTCGCCGCGGCGCAGCGACCCGACCGCGCCGGCGCCGCCGGTGTCCATTGCGGGGCCACCGGGCCCCGCCGTATGCATTGTGGACAGAGTGTCCTGGATGTGGCCGGTCAGCACGGGGTGCGGGCTGGACTCGACGAACAGCGGAGTGCCGGCACCGGCGGAGCCGGCAAATCCAGCACTGCCGGTGAACGCCCGGATCGCCTCCTCGAACCGCACCGGGTTACGCAGGCCGTTGAACCAGTACTCGGCGGTCAGCTCGGCGGCGTCGATGAAGTCGGCGTACAGGGCTGAGCAGAACGCCACGTCGGTGGGCTGCGGCAGGATCTCGCCGAGCGTCTCGACGATCTCGTCGTGCAGCACCTCGATGTGCGGGGTGTGGGCGGCGTAGTCGATGGCGACCCGGCGGGCCCGGACGGTGTCGTCGAGGGTGGCGGCGAACTCCTCGAGCGCGTCGAGGTCGCCGGCCACGACGGTGCTCTCCGGGCCGCTCATGATCGCGGTCCAGAGCCGGCCCTCCCACGGCGCCAGCCGCTCGCGGACCGGTTCCGCCGGCATCGAGACGGCGAGCATGCCGCCGGTGCCGGTGAGCTTCATCAGCGACTTGCTGCGCAGCGCGACGACCTTGGCGGCGTCCTGCACGCTCAGCGCGCCGGCGGCGCAGGCGGCGGTGATCTCGCCCTGCGAGTGGCCGATCACGGCGGCCGGGTGCACGCCGATCGAGCGCCACACCGCCGCCAGCGACACCATCACCGCGAACAGCGCCGGCTGGATGACCGCGGAGCTCTCCAACTCGGGGGCGTCCGGGTCGCCGCGCAGCACGCCGATCACCGACCACCCGGTGTGCGGGGCGAGCGCCTCGTCGCAGCGGGTCAGCTGGTCGCGGAACGCCTCGTTGGTCTCCAGCAGCTCGACCGCCATGCCGGCCCACTGGGAGCCCTGGCCGGGGAACACGAACACCGGCTTGACGTCTTCGGTTGCCGCCACCCCGTGCACCACCGCCGGATGCGGGGTGCCGTTGGCGAGCGCGCCGAGCGCGGCAATCAGCTCGTCGCGGTCGGCGGCGACGACGACCGCGCGGTGGCCGAACCGGGCCCGGTTGGCCAGGTTGTGCGCGGCGGCGACCAGGTCGGCGCCGGCCGCCGCGACCGCGAACGCGCGCAGCCGCTGCGCCTTGGCCCGCAGCGCGGAGTCGGTCTTCGCCGACAGCACCCACACCAGGGGCTCGGCCGGCGCGGACGCCTGCTCGTTCTCGTGCTCAGGCTCGGGCCCGTGCTCGATGATCACGTGCGCGTTCGTGCCGCTGATGCCGAAG
>DASSUA010000462.1:0-2767 GCA_035707525.1 Pseudonocardiaceae bacterium | reverse complement strand
CGCCGAACAGAACGACCGCCGCCACGATCACAGCGGCCCCGAGGAATGCGTACCGGGCGAGGACACCAACCGCACGGAAGGGAAAGCTGCGGCGCCATTCGATCCGTCCCGGGCCGTCCATCGCAACCCTTTCTCGTCAATGCACCGTCCCCCGCCCTAACGGCACCGGCCTGGCTACACCGCCGAACGCTCCGGCCGCGCAAGCACCATGGTGTAGCTCGTGCCGCTTGCCAATGCGGGCTCACTGTACGGTTTAGCGGCCAGCCGCAACAGCACTGGACGTACAAGAATCCGTAGACTGTGCGGGTGCCGATCGACCGCGCTAACAGCTGGGCCGGCCCCAGCGCCAGCGGCGACCCGGTCCGCGCCACGCTTGCATTGGTGGCGCCCGGCACGGCGCTGCGAGACGGACTGGAGCGGATCCTGCGCGGCCGGACCGGCGCACTCATCGTGCTCGGCTACGACAGCGTCGTCGACTCCATCTGCACCGGTGGCTTTCCGCTCGATGTGGAATTCTCAGCGACCCGGTTACGGGAACTGTGCAAGATGGACGGTGCGGTCGTGCTGTCCAGTGACGGCACCCGCGTCGTACGGGCCGCCGTACACCTGATGCCGGATCCATCGATCCCGTCGGAGGAATCGGGAACCCGGCACCGCACCGCCGAACGGGTGGCCAAGCAGACGGGGTACCCGGTCATATCGGTATCGCAGTCAATGCACATCATCGGGCTGTACGTCAGCGGCCAGCGGCATGTCCTCGACGACTCGGCGGCCATTCTCTCCCGCGCCAACCAGGCGCTGCAGACGCTCGAACGGTACAAGCTAAGGCTGGACGAGGTCTCCGGCACACTGTCGGCGCTGGAGATCGAGGACCTGGTGACCGTCCGGGACGCGGTCGCCGTGGTGCAGCGGCTGGAGATGGTCTGCCGCATCGCCGACGAGATCGCCGGGTACGTGGTAGAGCTGGGCACCGACGGCCGGCTGCTAGCCCTCCAGCTCGACGAGCTGATGGCCGGCGTCGAGGTCGACCGCACCCTGGTCATCCGGGACTACCTGCCGGCTGGGCGCAGGGCGCGGCAGCTCGACGAGGCGATCGAGGAGCTGGATCGGCTCTCGGCCACGGACCTCATCGACCTGATCGCCGTGAGCAAGGGGCTCGGTTACCCGGGCTCGACGGACGCGCTCGATGCCGCGGTCTCTCCCCGCGGGTTTCGCCTGTTGGCCAAGGTGCCGCGGCTGCCGCAGGCCGTGGTGGACCGGCTGGTGGACCACTTCGGGTCGTTGCAGCGGCTGCTCGGGGCGACGGTCGAGGACCTGCAGGCCGTTGACGGCGTGGGTGATGCCCGGGCCCGCGGCGTGCGCGAGGGCCTGTCCCGGCTCGCCGAGGCCTCGATCCTCGAGCGGTACGTCTGACCGCCTGACCCGGGCCGGTCCGCGGTCACGCGATCGTCAGCGTCACCGGCGGGCTGGCCTTCGTGCCCACCCGCGCATAGAGCTGGTATGTCCCCGGGTTGGGCAGCGGCCTGGTCTGGCAGTTGGTCGAGGCGCGGCCGTTCCACAACACGTTGAACTCGAGCTGCTCGCCGGGCGGCAGCGGCTGGACCGAGGAGCCCTTCGCCCCGCCGCACTGGTCGGAGGACCACAACACCTGCGCGCCCTGGCTGATCCGCAGCTCCTGCTGGTCGGCTCCCACGTCCCGGCTGCAGGTGCGGGTACCAACGTTGCGGATGCGCAGGTAGAGCGTGATCGCCTCGCCGCGGGCGAGCTGGGTCTTGTTGCCCGCGGTCGAGGGCATGACAGAGATCTCCGCGTCCGCGCACTCTCCGCTGGCCGGGGCGCTGGTGACGTCGGCCGATGCCGACGCCGACGAGGTAGGATCCGCGGTCACCACCGGCCCCACGGTCTCGCCCGTCCCCCAGCTCGGGACGGCCGATGCCCGAGATCGCAGGTCGGCGGGCTCCTTTACGGAGCTTTTCGACGTCCCGCACGAGAACACGACGACGCTGACGGCGAGCGCCAGCACGCCGAGCACGATGGCCCGGCGCCGCCAGTAGACGGCAGGGGGCAGCGGGCCGACCGTCAGTCTCATGGTCCCCTCACGTTATCGGCAACCGGCTCGGGCGAAGGGGCGACGCGCCGCCGGCCGGTCACAGATACCACTCCGTCCCTAATTGGCCGCCAGCGCCGGACTAGGCTGCCGGCGATGGATGTCGCCAGCGCCGCGATCCGGTGGTATGACGAGAACGCACGAGACCTGCCGTGGCGGCGGCCGGACGCCGGCGCCTGGGGTGTCCTGGTCAGCGAGGTGATGCTGCAGCAGACCCCGGTCGCCCGGGTGCTGCCGGCGTACCGCGAGTGGCTGGCCCGCTGGCCCACCCCGGCGGCCCTGGCGGCCGACACGCCGGCCGCGGCGATCCGCGGCTGGGGGCGGTTGGGCTACCCGCGCCGGGCCCTACGGCTGCACGAGTGCGCGTCGGCGATCGTGGCCCGCCACGGCGGGAGTGTGCCCACCGACCTGGCCGACCTGCTCGCCCTGCCCGGCGTGGGTGCGTACACGGCGCGGGCCGTGGCCGCGTTCGCCCACGGCCAGCGGCACCCGGTGGTGGACACGAACGTCCGCCGGCTGGTGGCTCGCGCGGTCGCCGGCCGGCCCGACGCCGGGGCGGCAACCACCCCGGCCGACTTGGCGGCCACCGAGGCGCTGCTGCCCGGCGACCCTGCGGTCGCGGCGCGGGCGAGTGCGGCGTTCATGGAGCTGGGAGCGTTG
>DASSUA010000461.1:0-2293 GCA_035707525.1 Pseudonocardiaceae bacterium | reverse complement strand
TCTGGAGTCTCGCCGGGCCGCCAGGCCGTGACATCGACAACGACGTCGCTGCCGGCCTGGGCCGAGTTTGCCAGGTGCGCGGCGACCGCGCGGGACAGCTGCGGCAGCTCGGCCAGGGGCGCGTACGCCGTCACGAGGTGGACGCCGCGGCCGGCCAGCGGATAACCGGTCGCGCAGAGGAGGTACCCGTGCCCCGCCGTGAAGCCCAGCGCACCCAACCGCCGGGTCCGGTAGTAGCGGCGGGTGTAGACCTCCAACAACACCTCGTGGAAGCTCCGGTCGCCGCCGCGCAGCCAGTGGTCCAGCAGCCTGCCGCGCAGCGGCTGCGGGGAGCGGACCAGGCGGGCCAGCCGCGCCCGGCGGTCGGCACACTGCGGATCGGCGCGCAGGGCGGCCAGGTGAGCATCGACTGTGGCGTACCCGTCCTCGATCGCCCTGGCGAGCAGCGGCTCGTCCAGGAAGCGGAAGCGCACGTCGCGGGCGAGGTCCGCGATGACCTGGTGGCGTCCCTGCGCCGCGGCGGCGAGCCGGTCCAGGCGGGACCGCAGCGGGCCCGCAGCGTCGGGCCGGGGCATGAGCGCGTCGCGGTGGGCCAGCCGGCGTTCCAGGATGCCGGCCACCACCGGCACCAACTCCGTGGCCCGGCTGAACGACCGGAACATCCAGACGACGGCCTCCTCAAGGGCCTTCGTGGGGTCCAGTGTCGCCACGCCGTAGCGGCGCAGCGCGTGCTCCAGGCGTTCGCGGTAGCGGTCGGGCAGGCCCGCCCGGTCCGGGTCCAGCCACTGCAGGTACGACAGGAGGTACTCCTGCGGGGTATCGGCTGCCATGCCGTCGAGCGGCTCGGTCTCGGTGCGCGGCCGGTACAGCGACGCCACGTCGGCGAAGAGGTCGAGCAGGCCGTCCTCGCAGCCCAACAGTGCGGGGTCCGCCGGGAGCGCGGACTCACCGAGGCGCCGCTGGCGGGTGATGAGCCCGCGCACCGCCAGCGGGTCGAGGTCGTAACCGAGCAGGTAACTGTTCAGCGCCGCGTACACCAGCTCGCAGGGCGGGCACCCGGCAGGCCGCGGCGCGGTCAGGCCGTGCAGGTCTACCGGTGACCCGGTGCTCTCCGCGGCGCCCACGGTCGCGGTCGCCCGGATGCGCAGCAGCGGCGCACCGGCCTCGACCTGGACGTTCGCCGCGACCTCGAGGGTGGCGACCTCCCCGCCGTACGGCGCGCAGACCGTGGTCTCCATCTTCATGCTCTCGAGCACGAGCAGCGGATCTCCTGCGGCCACCGGGTCGCCGGGCGCCACGAGTACGGACACCACGAACGCCGGCGAGGCGGCGCGCACCACCCCGCCGTCGTCGCGCACGACGGTGTGGGCGGCCCCGTCCACCTCGATCCGGAAGGCGGGGCCTTCGGTCACCGACGTCACCCGGTGCCGCCGGCCACCCACGAGGATGCGCCGCTCGTACGCGTCCTCGGCGGCTATCGCGACGTCGGCGAGCGTGCCGCCGGCGTCGACCCGGTAGGTGCGCGGTCCGGTCCGGAACGTGCGTAGCGGGTACCGCACGCCGCGGTAGCGCAGCAGGCAGGCGTGGCCGACCTCGGTCGGCGGTTCGGGACGGCCGCGCGCGGCGCGGGCGTGGAAGGCCGCCCGGTCGGCGGCGGCGTCGGCCTGGTACGCCTCGACGGCCGCGGCGAGCAGGGCCACCGGGTCGGCGGGGGGCAGGTGTGCGCCCGCGGCGGTGAAGCGGTCCAGCCACTCGCTGTCGACCTGCCCGTCGCACACTTCCGGGCGGTCGAGCAGCGTCAACAGCAACGACCGGTTGCTGGTGCCGCCCTCGACGACCACTGCGGTCTGCGCCAGCGCGCGGCGCAGCCGGGCCAGCGCCTCGGCCCGGTCGCCCCCGTAGGCGATGATCTTCGCGATTATCGGGTCGAACTCGGCCGCCACGGTGTCGCCCTCGCGCACCCTGCTGTCGACCCGGATGCCGGGACCGCTCGGCAGGGTGAGCCGTACCACCCGCCCGGGAGCGGGTGCGAAGCCGTGCTCGGGATCTTCGGCGCACAGCCGCGCCTCGATGGCGTGCCCGCGCACCGCCGGTGGCTGGCCGGTCAACCTACCCCCGCTCGCCAGGTGCAGCTGCAGCTTGACCAGGTCCAGGCCGGTGGTCTCCTCGGTCACCGGGTGCTCGACCTGCAGCCGGGTATTGACCTCCATGAACATGAACGTGCCGGTGTCCGGGTCGACGAGGAACTCGACGGTGCCGGCGTTGCGGTAGCCGGCGGCGGCAGCGAGCCGGG
>DASSUA010000460.1:0-14864 GCA_035707525.1 Pseudonocardiaceae bacterium | reverse complement strand
CGACCGTGGGGAACCTGGCGGCGAATCCGGCCAGGCCGGTGGCGTCCAGATACACGTGGTCCTCGCCCCGATCCGTCATCCTGGCCGTGATCGCGGCGGCCACGACGTCGCGCGGCGCCAGGTCAGCGAGCGGGTGCACGCCCGCCATGATCCGCTCGCCGGCTCCGTCGACGAGCACCGCGCCCTCGCCCCGAACCGCCTCGGTGACCAGCGGCCGGCGGCCCTTGGCGTCCGCGCCGGCGTAGAGCACCGTGGGGTGGAACTGCACGAACTCCAGGTCGCTCGCGCTTGCCCCGGCCCGCAGCGCCAGCGCGATCCCGTCGCCGGTGGCCCCGGCCGGGTTGGTGGTGACCGTGTAGAGCTGCCCAAGGCCGCCGGTGGCCAGCAGCACGGCCGGCGCGCGCAGCCTGCCGACCGCGCCGTCCGGGCCGAGCACGAGCAGCCCGGCGGCCGCGCCGTCGCCGGTGAGCAGCACGTCGAGCACCGCGTGCCCGGCCAGCATCGGCAGCGGTCCGGACGCGGCCAGCAGCGCCCGCTCGATCTCGGCACCGGTGGCGTCACCACCGGCGTGGATCACCCTGAACGCCGAGTGCCCGCCCTCCCGGGTTCGCGCGAGCGACCCGTCCGGCCCGGCGTCGAACACGGCACCCCGGCGGCGCAGCGCCGCGACCGCGGCCGGGCCGTCGGCGAGGATGGCCCGCACCGCGACCTCGTCGCACAGCCCGGCGCCCGCGGTGACGGTGTCCGCCACATGCCGCCCCATGGTGTCGACGGTGTCGACGGTGTCGACGGTGTCGATCATCGAGCCGTCAGGGCCGCCGGGCGGGGCGACGAGCGCTATGCCGCCCTGGGCCCACCTGGTGTTGCCGTCGCCGGCGGCGCCCTTGGTGACCACGAGCACCCGGAGCCCGAGCGAGGCGGCCTCGAGCGCGGCCGTCAGCCCGGCCACACCGGAACCGACCACAAGCAGATCCGTGCCGGCCTTCCAGCCCGCCGGCCGGCTCACTCATCACCGCCCGGGCGGCCGATCTCGATCATGCGCTGGACCGCGCCGCGGGCGCGCTCGGCGACCTGCGGGTCGACGGTCACCTCGTCGACCCCGAGCCGCAGGCTGCGCAGCAGCGCCGCCGGCGTGATCATCTTCATGTACTGGCAGGACGCCCGCTCGTTGACCGCGCTGAACCGCACGCCGGGCGCGGCCTTGCGCAGCTGGTGCAGCATGCCGATCTCGGTGGCGACCAGGACGCTGCCGGCACGGGTGCGGCGGGCCGCGTCGAGCATCCCGCCGGTGGACAGGATCCGGACCCGCTCGGCCGGCACGGCGCCGGCCCCGGCCAGGTACAGCGCCGAAGTGGCGCAGCCGCATTCGGGATGGACGAACAGCTCCGCCTCCGGGTCGGCGGCCGCCCTGGCGGTCAGCTCCGGCCCGTTGATGCCGGCGTGCACGTGGCACTCGCCGGCCCAGACGTGCACGTTCTGCCGCCCGGTCACGCGCCTGACGTGCGCGCCAAGGAACTGGTCCGGGCAGAACAGCACCTCGCGGTCGGCCGGAATCGACTCGACGACCTCGACCGCGTTGGACGACGTGCAGCACACGTCGGTCTCGGCCTTGACCTCGGCGGTCGTGTTGACGTAGGAGACGACGACCGCGCCGGGGTGCTCGGCCTTCCACGCCCGCAGGTCAGCGGCCGTGATCGAGTCGGCGAGCGAGCAGCCCGCCCTGGCGTCCGGAATGAGCACGGTCTTGTCCGGGCTGAGGATCTTGGCCGTCTCCGCCATGAAGTGCACGCCGCAGAACACGATCGTCGCGGCGTCGCTGTCGGCGGCGATGCGCGAGAGCGCGAGTGAGTCCCCGACGTGGTCTGCGATGTCCTGGATGGCGGGCACCTGGTAGTTGTGCGCGAGGATCACCGCGTTGCGGCGGTGGGCCAGCTCCCGGACCTGCTCGGCCCAGGCGGCGTCCGGTGGTTGGTCACCGGGACCACTGGCATGCTCGTTCACCGTGCCGGCGGTAGTGATCGTCATCAGGATCTCCTCACCCCGGGTGACAGAGCCTCCGGCGGTTTTCGCCTTAGGGTCGAAAACATGAACCATGGTAGCAGCAGCGAACCCGGCACGGCAGTGCATGAAGTGCTCGCGGCCGTGCTGCGGGTGCGATCAGGCACGCTGCAAGTACTGCTGTGGCGCCGCGGCCGCCGGCCGGACGCGGGGCGGTGGGCGCTGCCCGGCGGGCGGCTGCGGGCCGACGAGGACGTCGAGTCGTCGGTGCGGCGGCAGCTGGCGGAGAAGGTCGACCTGCGGGAGGTCACCCACGTCGAGCAGCTGGCGGTGTTCAGCGCGCCGGCCAGGGTGCCCGGCTCGCGCGTCGTGGCGACCGCGTTCCTCGGCCTGGTGCCGGCGGAGGCGGACCCTGCGGTGCCGGAGGACACCGCGTGGCACCCGGTGCGCGCGCTCCCGCCGACCGCGTTCGACCACGGGGCCATCGTGCGCCGGGCCAGGGACCGGCTGCGGGCCAAGCTCAGCTACACCAATCTCGGGTTCGCCCTGGCGCCGGCCGAGTTCACGATCTCGGCCCTGCGGGAGATCTACTCGGGCGCCCTGGGCTACCGGGTGGCGGCCACGAACCTGCAGCGGGTGCTCGCCAGGCGGGGGCTGCTGGTGCCCACCGGACGCACGGCACCACCAGGGCCGGCCGGCGGCCGGCCGGCCGCGCTGTTCAGGTTCGCCGACCGCGGGCTGCGGGTGACCGACCCGTTCGCGGTGCTGCGGCCGCCCGAACCGGTGGGGCAGCCGACGCCGCGCGGCTAAACAGCGCCGGCTTCGGTGCCAGAGACGGTAGAGCGCAGGTCGAGCGATTCGGCGCTCGGGGCACGGGCGTCGTACCGTTGTTCGGTGGCCGCATCATTGCCGTTGTTCCCCCTGGCCACCGTGCTGTTACCCGGAGCTTCGCTACCGCTGCACATCTTCGAGGCGCGGTACCGCCAGCTCATCACCGACCTGGTGACCGGCCAGCAGCCCGGGCGGTGCTTCGGCGTGATCGCGATCCGGCCAGGCTGGGCCACCACCGAGATGGACATGACCGGCCTGCACGAGTTCGGCTGCACCGCGGCGCTGCGCCAGGTGCAGCGGCTGCCGGACGGCCGCTTCGACATCACCACCGACGGCGAGCGCCGGTTCCGGGTGCTCGACGTCGACGCCTCGACGGCGCCGTACCTGATCGGCACCGTCGAGTGGGTGCCGGACGCCGAGCCGGACGACGAGGCGGCCGGGCGGCTGCCGATCCTGGCGAAGTGGGCGCGCGAGGCCCACCGCCACTACTGCGCGACGGCCTGGCGGCGCGAGGACTGGCACGAGCCCGCCCAGGACACCGACCACGCGGTGCTGCCGCACCTGCTCGCCGCCGACAGCCTGCTCCCGCTGGAGGATCGGCAGAATCTGCTCGAGGAGGTCCACCTGGAGCTGCGGCTGCGCCTGGTGCGGCACCTGCTCTGGCGGGAGGCGGAGTTCCTGCGCACGCTGCGAGCCGTACCCGTCCCGTTCACCCAGTTCGCCGCGGAACCGTCGCCGAACTGAACGGCAACGGTGCGGCTCTCCGGAGGACCGCTGTCTACCCCGTCTCCGTCACCGATCCGGTGCCAACCGGCTCCCTGGAGGGCGCATACCTGCCGGCTGGTGGCGGGCGGTTGGAGGCGGTCAACTCCTGCCGTCAGGTCCGTCCCGCCAGGCTCCGGTGACCGGCTGTTCTACCAGGACGCAGGCAAGGTAGGCACCCGGCCCAGGACGGTGCCTCCAGAAGAGCCACCCTTCAGCGATCTTGGCTCCTAAGTGGCCGGTCGCGTGGCCGGCTGCGCCCGCTCCGCCCACCGTCCCCCTCGTCGGCGGCCACCGGTACCCACAACGGCACATCGCCGCGGTTGCCGGACCTGCGAACGGGCAGGTACGACGAGGCCGAGGCGCCCGCGCGGCGTCATGATCGCCGTTTCGGTGCCGAGAGCCGCGCTGAGCGCGGGTGATCGCACCGAAACGGCGATGGATGCGGCTCTCCTGGACGGCCTGGTGCCCGTTGGCTGGCTGTCACCGGTCCGCTCTGGGCACAAACCCGTTCATGATCACCAAAAGTGTGAACCCACCATGCACTCCCGCGCCCAAACTGCATGGTGAGCTCACACTTTCAGCGATCTTGAACACCTCACGCCGCCACGAGCCACCCCAAGAGCGGTTGACAGCACCCAAACGACGACTCAGCACCGACCAGCGATACCCACAGTGCAGGTGAAATCACGAAAGGTGGTGGTGGATGGCAGGGGCGGACGCGGCTGAGGACGGTCGCTCCAGAAGAGCCACACCCAACGACGATCGTGAGTCGACGAATCGACCAAGCGGGGCGGCAGCTTCACGACCATCACCGCAGAGCGGTGCCCGGATCCCGCGCCCGGTCGCGACCGCCACCAACAATTGACCATCAGGCCGGTCAGGACAGGCGCCGGCCCAGGTCCTCCAACCCGTTCGCGGCGACCGCGGTGCCGTAGGCGATGACCGCGAGCAGCGGTTGGGCCATGAGGACGACCCACCCCGAGTCCAGGCGCGGGGCGACCGGCACCACGGAGCCGGCGGTGGCCTGCTCGATCGCCTCCCGGTACCGGCCGTCGGCGAACGAGACCCCGGTGCGGCTGGCCACCCAGGCCGCGATCAGCGAGCCGGCGACCAGCCCGACGAGCGCGAGCGGCCCGCGGCGCCGGCGCAGGAACCACAAGCCGAGCCCCACCAGCAGCCCGGTGACGGCGCCGAGCAGCACGAACGTGGCGATGTCGTCGAAGCGGTGCTGGCTCTCGGTCGGCAGCGCGGTGGCCGAGCCGTCGGCCTGCACCACCGACAGCTGCGCCGGCGCGAGCCGCGACCACAGCCAGCCCATCGGCAGGCCGAGCAGCGCAATCAGGGACGCGATGCTGACGGCCCCGGCGAGGTCGGCGGGGGTGAAGGCGGGGGCATGGCGCCGCTGGGGCGCAAACCCCGCGGTCGCGACGGCACCGTTGCGTTCGGCAACGGCGGCAACGGCGGGCTCGGCCGGCGGCTGATCGGTGGACGGCGGCTGGCCGGTAGCCGGCTGATCGGTGGACGGCAGCTGGCCGGTACCCGGCTGCCCGGTGGAAGGCTGCCCGGTGAACGGCGGCTGGCCGGTAGCCGGCTGCCCGGTGGACGGCTGCCCCGTGGACGGCTGCCCGGTGGACGGCGGCTGGCCGGTAGCCGGCTGCCCGGTGGACGGCGGCAGGCCGTTGGGCTGCTGGTCGGTAGGCGGCTGGTGGGTGGGCGCCGGCCCTGGCGCGGGCGCCGCCCTCGTGCGCACGGGATCCTCCCCCATGGCCGGTTGCATATCACGGGACAGTACCGGCCGTCACCCGCTCCCGGTCCGGCCGTGCCGGCTGCACTGGGCCCACCAGCCGGTCGGGGTGACCTGGACGACCATCCGGCGACCGCACGCCGCGCAGAACCGTGGCGGCTCCAGCCGCAGCCGGGTGGCGCACCGCTCGTGCCCGGGGGCATCGAGCTGGCCGCCGAACTGGCCCCCGAGTTGGCCACCGAGTTGGACACCGCAGCAACCGCAGTACCCGCTCACAGCGTCGCGTTCAGCGCCTTGATCGGCATCTGCAGCTCGGCGAGCATCTCGATGTCCGACTCGGCCGGCCGCCCGAGCGTGGTCAGGTAGTTGCCGACGATCACCGCGTTGATGCCGCCGAGCATGCCGCGCCTGGCCCCGAGGTCGCCGAGGGTGATCTCGCGGCCGCCGGCGAACCGCAGGATCGTGCGCGGCAGCGCGAGCCGGAACGCGGCGATCGTCTGCAGCGCCTCGGCGCCGGAGACCACCGGCAGGTCCGCGAACGGCGTGCCGGGCCTGGGGTTGAGGAAGTTCAGCGGCACCTCGTCCGGCTCCAGCTCGGCGAGCTGCGCGGCGAACTCGGCGCGCTGCTGCGGCGTCTCCCCCATGCCGATGATCCCGCCGCAGCACAGCTCCATCGGCGACTCGCGGACCATGTGCAGGGTCTGCCAGCGCTCCTGCCAGGTGTGCGTGGTGACGACCGCGGGGAAGTGCGAGCGGGCGGTCTCCAGGTTGTGGTTGTACCGGTGGACGCCCAGCTCGACCAGCTCGTCGACCTGCTCCCGGGTCAGCATGCCCAGCGAGCAGGCGATGTTGATGTCGACCTCGGCGCGGATCGCCGCGACGCCGGCGCGCACCTGGGCCATCAACCGGTCGTCGGGCCCGCGCACCGCCGCCACGATGCAGAACTCGCTCGCCCCGGTGGCCGCGGTCTGCTTGGCGGCCTCCACCAGGGACGGCACATCCAGCCACGCGGCCCGGACCGGCGACTCGAACCGGCCGGACTGCGAGCAGAAGTGGCAGTCCTCCGGACAGCCACCGGTCTTCAGGCTGATGATGCCCTCGACCTCCACGTCGGGGCCGCACCAGCGCATGCGCACCTCGTGGGCCAGGGCGAGCAGTTCCTCGAGCCGCTCCGGCGGCAGCCGCAGGACCTGCAGCACCTGCTCCTGTGACAGGCCCTCTCCACGTTCGAGCACCTGGGCGCGGGCAACGGTCAGGATGTCGAGTCGTTCGGCGGTTGCGGTCACCGGGTCAGTCTGCCGCAACCCGCATCGAGTCCTGATAGAGCGCCACCTCCAGCGCGCCGCCCAGAACCGGCGCCAATCCCCGGCGGGCCACGTGGACGAACGCCTCGCGAGACAGCGCGCCGGCGCCGTCTGGCAGCACCCCGACCAGCGGCGCGCCGGTGACCGCAGGCAGGTCGGCCAAGTTGCACAGCGCGGCCAGGTCGGGCTCGGCCGGCCAGGCGCCGACGACGATCCCGGCGCTACGCAGCCCCCTGGACCGCAGCGCCTCGATGGTCAGCGCGCTCGCGTTGAGCGTTCCCAGCCCGGCGGCGGCGACCACCAGCACCGGCCAGTCCCCCGCGACCGCCACGTCGGCGAGCGTGCCGCCGGCGTCGTCGAACCACACCAGCAACCCACCCGCGCCCTCCACCAGCACCAGGTCGTGCCCTACCGCGAGGCCGGCGGCTGCGGCAGCGGCGGCGGCCGGCGTGACCGGCGGCAACCCGGACCGGCGCGCCGCGGTCGCCGGGGCCAGCGGCTCCGGGTAGCGGGCGAGCTCGACGCACGCCTGGGCGCCGGAGAGCCGGCGTACCTCGCCGGCGTCGCCCGGCTCACCGGCCGTCACCCCGGTCTGCGCCGGCTTGAGCACCGCCACCGACCGGCCGGCCGCCACCGCGAGCGCCGCAATCGCCGCGGTTACGACCGTCTTGCCCACCCCGGTGCCGGTGCCGGTCACGACCAGCACGCCGCCGGGCGTCACCGCACGGCCAGCACGTCGTCGAGGACCTCCGCGAGCACCCGGCGCGCCCGGGCCAGATCGCCCCGCGCCAGGCCGGCGCGCGCGGTCAGCCGCAGCCGGCTGGTCCCGGCCGGCACCGACGGCGGGCGGAAGCAGCCGACCAGGACACCGGCCGCCAGGCACCGCTGGGCCGCCGCGAACGCTACTTCGGGCTCGCCGAGGACGACCGAAACCACGGCCGACTGCGGCTGTGACGTCGGTGACGTCGGTGACGTCGGTGATGTCGGTGAGGTCGGTGAAGTCGGCGGTGTCGGTGATGTCGGCCGCACCGCCCCGGTCGCCTCCGCCAGCCGGCCGGCGCAGAGCAGCACCTCGGCCGGCAACCACGGCTCGGCCCGCAGCACGCGCAGCGCCGCCAGCGCGGCACCCGCGCACGCCGGCGCCAGGCCCGTGTCGAAGATGAACGTGCGGGCCGCGTCCACCAGGTGGTCGATCACGGTCCGGCCGGCGAGCACGGCCCCGCCCTGCGCACCGAGCGCCTTGGACAGCGTCACCGTGACGACCACGTCGGGTTCGCCGGCCAGCCCCGCCTCGGCCACCAACCCGCGCCCGCCGGGACCGCGCACCCCGAGCCCGTGCGCCTCGTCCGCGATCAGCACGGCGCCCCTGGCCCGGCACACCTCGTGCAGGCGACGCAACGGCGCCAGGTCGCCGTCGACGCTGGAAACCGAGTCGGTGACGACGAGCGCCCGCGGCTGCGATCGCGCGGCCAGCAGCGCGTCCACCGCGGCCGGATCGTTGTGCGGGGCGACCTCGACCTGCGATCGCGACAGCCGGCAGGCGTCGACCAGCGACGCATGGCTGTACTCGTCGGACACGACGAGCGCGTCCCGGCCGCCGAGCGCGCTGACCACGCCGAGGTTGGCCGCGTAACCGGAGGAGAACACGAGCGCGGCCGCGGCCCCGCAGAACTCGGCGAGCTCGTCCTCCAGCTCGGCGTGCAGCCGGGTCGAGCCGGTCACCAGCCGGGAACCGGTCGAGCCCGCGCCCCACTCCCGGGCCGCGCTCACCGCACCGGCGACCACCCGCGGGTCCCGCGCCAGGCTCAGGTAGTCGTTGGAGGCCAGGTCGATCGCCATGTCGTCGGACCGGCGGTGGCGAAGCCGGCGGCGCAACCCGGCGGCCTCACGCCGCCCGGCCGTCTGGTCCAGCCACTCGTCCAGCCAGCACAACGGATCAGACCCCACGGAGCCGGACGCTACCCGGTGGCAACGGTAATTTGATCGAGCGCCGCTCGCGGCTGCGCCGGTCATGGCGGCGTGTCCAGCGGCGGGCGCCCGGCCCGCTGGCGTGCGGAACCGGGCGCCCGTCGGGCTGTCTAGCTGGTGCTCGTGGGGCTCGACCCGCTGGTCTCGGTCGACCGGGTCGTGGTGGTGCCCGTGGCGTCGCCCGACCTGCGCAGCTCGAGCGTCACGGCCTCGGTCTCCAGGGTCGCGCCGCCGGAGGTGCAGTTCAGGGTTGCCTCGCCGACCGGGGCCAGCACGGTCGAGACCTCGTCCATCTGCAGCTCCTTGGAGCCGACACCTTCCAGGGTGACGGTTGCGGAACCAGACGAGCGTTCGAGGGCGAAATCGTACTTGTCGCCAGACGAAGTGACGCTGCCGCTGGCCTCGCCGTTGATGGTGGCGTCGACCTCGGCGACGCCGGCCACCCGGACGGTCGCCTTGGCGTCGTCACCGGTCAGCTCCCAGGTCGACTCCGCCAGTTTGAGCTCCAGGCCGGTCACGGCCCCGCTGAAGGTGAGCTGCTGGTCGTCCAGGTCGAGCGTCCGGGTGCCGTTGACCGTTTCGACGTCGTAGGTACCGGTCGAGCACTCCTGCGAGCTGCCCGCCTGGCCGGTCGTCGTCGCGGGCGTGGTGGCGGTGGTGGTGACCGAGGTGCCCTGCCCGTTATCGGCGCAGGCAACGAGTGCCATGGAAAGGGCCGCGGCGGCGACCGCGATCCCCGTTAGTGCGGCGTGCGGTTTCGTGCTGGGCGTCATCCGAACCTCCGGATCCGATGGCCCCCCAAGGAATCCGTATGGAAGTTGCCCGCACCGACCGCGACCGAAACGTTGCCTGCTCAGGCCGCGTGTACCGCCGCCACGACCGCCTCGGTGATCGCCGCGAGCTCGTCGTCGTCGGTGACGTACGGCGGCATCGTGTAGATCAGGTCGCGGAACGGCCGCAGCCACACGCCCGCCGCCGCGGCGGCATCGCTCGCCGCCCGCACGTTGACCGGGCGGTCCAGCTGCACGACCCCGATCGCCCCGAGCACGCGCACATCCACGACGCCCGGGATGTGGCGCGCGGGCTCCAGGCCGGCCCGCAGGCCGCGCTGGATGCGCAGCACCTCGCCCTGCCAGTCGCTGCTGAGCAGCAGGTCGATCGACGCCAAGGCGACCGCGCTGGCCAGCGGGTTGGCCATGAAGGTGGGCCCGTGGGCCAGTTCGGGAACTTCGCCGGCGGCGATGCCGTCGGCGACCGCCGAGGTGCACAGCGTCGCGGCCATCGACAGGTAGCCGCCGGTCAGGGCCTTGCCGAGGCACATCACGTCGGGGCTGACGCCGGCGTGGTCGGCGGCGAACAGTGCGCCGGTGCGCCCGAATCCGGTGGCGATCTCGTCGAAGATCAGCAGCACGTCGTGCTGGTCGGACAGCGCCCGCAGGCCGCGAAGGTAGCCGGGCGCGTGGAAACGCATCCCGCCGGCGCCCTGGGCGACCGGCTCGACGATCACGGCGGCGAGCTCGTCGGCGTGCCGGTCGAACAGCTTCGCCAGCTGCTCGGCATACGAGGCGTCACCCCCGGCGTCGAAACCCGCCGGGGGCGGGTCGGCGAAGACCTGCTGCGGCAGCACGTCGCCCCAGAGCGAGTGCATGCCGCTCTCCGGATCGCACACGCTCATCGCGTGGAAGGTGTCGCCGTGGTAGCCACCGCGCCAGGTCAGCAGCCGGCGCTTCTTCGGCTTGCCGCGCGCCCGCCAGTACTGCAGGCACATCTTGATGGCGACCTCGACGGCCACCGAGCCGGAGTCGGTGAAGAACACGCGCTGCAGGCCGGCGGGCGTGATGTCGACCAGGCGCCCGGCCAGCCGGACCGCCGGCTCGTGGGTGAGCCCGCCGAACATGACGTGGCTCATCCGGGCGAGCTGCCGGCGCGCGGCCGCGTCGAGCACCGGGTGGCCGTAGCCATGGATCGCGGCCCACCACGAGGACATCCCATCGATGAGCTCACCATTGCCGTGGACCGGCGCGGCCAGCCGAAGCCGCACGCCGGAGGCGGATTCGACCAGCAGCGGCGGGTCTGCTGGCCGGGCCGTTGAGTAGGGATGCCACACGTGTGCGGCGTCCAGAGCCAGGATGTCTTCGGGACCCACGGCCGGGGAGATTAGCTGGTGTAGCGGGTCGTACGGCAGCCCGGCACCCCCTGCAATCGCCGACCGGCCAGGAAACCGTTGCCGGGCGTGGGTGCGGCCCGGCCGACGAATGATCTCCAGTGGATCTTCCATTGATCGCTCAGCCTAGGCAACCCGGGCCGAGCAGCGCCTTCAGGTCCCCCATCAGCGCCGGCGTCGGGTTCACCCGCAGTCCGTCGTCGAGCCGCAGGACGTGCCGGCGGGTGCCGTTGGTCAGGGACAGGTGCACCTCGGTCGTGCCCGGGTGCGAGCCGAGCACGTCGCGCAGCTTGGCCACCAGCGGTGGCGTGCACCGGACCGCCGGCATCACGACGCGAACCGGGCCGGCCGAGCCGGCGGCGTTCAGATCGGGCACCACCAGGTCGTTGCCGATCAGCGAGATCCGGTCGTCGCGCCGGGCGACCCGGGCCTTGACCAGGACGATCGCGTCCTCGGCGATGTTCATGCCGACCTCGGCGTAGACCCGCGGGAAGAACAGCACCTCGATGCCGCCGGAGAGGTCCTCGAGCTGGCAGGACGCCCACGGCTCGCCGTTGCGGTTCACCCGCCTGGTCACCGCGGCCAGGATGCCGCCGACGGTCACCATCGCCCCGTCGGCGACCGAACCGTCCAGGATCGCCGGGATCGCGGTGTCCGACTGCGCGGACAGCACGTGCTCGACACCGTGCAGCGGGTGCCCCGAGACATACAGGCCGAGCACCTCCCGCTCGAGCGCGAGCCGGTGTTTGGGCTCCCACTCCTCGTCGGGCACCTTGACGTCGAACACGCCCGCGAACTCCTCGGCCGCCTCGGTGTCACCGAACAGGTCGAACTGGCCGCGGTCCTCCTGGCGCTTGGACTCCATGACCCCGTCGATGGCTTCCGAGTGCACGCCGTGCAGGCCCTTGCGCGGGTGCCCGAGCGAGTCGAACGCGCCGGCCTTGATCAGCGATTCGACGACCTTCTTGTTGCACGCCTGGGCGTCGACCTTGCGCAGGAAGTCGGAGAAGTCGGTGAACTGGCCGCGCTCCTGCCGCGCGCTCACGATCGAGTCCACGACGGAGGCGCCGACGTTGCGCACGGCGCCGAGGCCGAACCGGATGTCGTCGCCGACCGGCGCGAAGTCGCGCACCGACGTGTTGACGTCGGGCGGCAGCACGGTGATCCCCATCTTGCGGCACTCGGCCAGGTAGATCGCCGCCCGGTCCTTGTCGTCGCGGACGCTGGTCAGCAGCGCCGCCATGTACTCGGCCGGATAGTTGGCCTTGAGGTAGGCGGTCCAGTAGGAGACCAGCCCGTAGCCGGCGGTGTGGGCGCGGTTGAACGCGTAGTCGGAGAACGGGACCAGGATGTCCCACAGCGTCTTGACCGCGTCCGCCGAGTAGCCGTTTACCCGCATGCCGTCGGAGAACGGCACGAACTCCTTGTCGAGGATCTCCTTTTTCTTCTTGCCCATCGCCCGGCGCAGCAGATCGGCCTTGCCGAGGGTGTAGCCGGCCACCTTCTGCGCGATCGCCATGACCTGTTCCTGGTAGACGATCAGGCCGAAGGTCTCGTCGAGAATGTCGGCGAGCGGCTCGGCCAGCTCGGGGTGGATCGCCTTGACCGCCTCCCGGCCGTTCTTGCGGTCGGCGTAGGCCAGGTGCGCGTTCGCGCCCATCGGCCCCGGCCGGTACAGCGCCAGCACGGCGGAGATGTCCTCGAAGCACGTCGGCACCATGCGCCGTAGCAGGTCCCGCATCGGTCCGCCGTCGAGCTGGAACACACCGAGCGTGTCGCCCCTGGCCAGCAGCTCGTAGGCGGGCGCGTCGTCGAGCGGCAGGTTGTCCAGGTCCAGCGCCGGCTTGCCGTTGGCGACGACGTTGGCCAGCGCGTCGTCGATCACCGTCAGGTTGCGCAGGCCGAGGAAGTCCATCTTGAGCAGCCCGAGGTTCTCGCAGGCGCCCATGTCGAACTGGGTGATGATCGCCCCGTCGGCCTCGCGGCGCCAGATCGGGATGACGTCGATGAGCGCATCTTTGCTCAGGATCACCCCGGCGGCGTGCACGCCGGCCTGCCGCTTGAGACCCTCGAGGTCGCGGGCGGTGTCGATGATCTCCTTGACCTGCGGGTCGGACTCGTACAGGGCGCGGACCTCGGCCGCCTCCGCGTAACGCTTGTGGTCGGGGTCGAAGATGCCGGCGAGGGGGATGTCCTTGCCCATGACCGCCGGCGGCATCGCCTTGGAGATCCGGTCGGCGATCGAATACCCGGGCTGGCCGTGCAGCACCCTCGCCGAGTCCTTGATCGCGGCCTTGGCCTTGATCGTGGAGTAGGTGACGATCTGGGCGACCCGCTCCTCGCCGTACTTCTCGGTGGCGTAGCGGATCATGTCGCCGCGCCGGCGCTCGTCGAAGTCGATGTCGATGTCGGGCATCGACACGCGGTCGGGGTTGAGGAATCGTTCGAAGATCAGCTTGTGCTGGATCGGGTCGAGCTCGGTGATGCCGAGCGCCCAGGCGATCAGGCAGCCGGCCGCGCTGCCCCGGCCGGGGCCGACCCGGATGCCGTTGCGCTTGGCGTAGTCGACCAGGTCCGCGACGACCAGGAAGTAGCCCGGGTAGCCCATCTGGCAGATGACGTCGAGCTCGAAATCGGCCTGCTGCTGGTGCTGGGCCGGTACCCCGGCCGGGAACCGGTGGCGCAGCCCGCGCCGCACCTCCTTGCGCAGCCAGCTCTCCTCGGTCTCCCCCGCCGGCACCTCGAAGGCGGGCATGAGGTTGCGCGAGCGGAACATGTTGTCGTAGCTGCCGACCCGCTCGGCGATCAGCAGCGTGTTGTCGCAGGCCTCCCGCATCCCGTGCCGGTCGCTCCAGAGCGCGCGCATCTCCTCGGGGCTCTTGACGTAGTAGCCCCCGCCGTCGAGCTTGAACCGCTTCGGGTCGGCCAGCGTGCTCGCGGTCTGCACGCACAGCAGGATCTCGTGGCCGTGCGCGTCCTCCTTGTGCGTGTAGTGCAGGTCGTTCGTCGCGACCCTCGGCAGGCCCAGCTCGTCGCCGACCTTGAGCAGATCGGCGAAGTAGCGGCGCTCGACCTCGATGTCGTGGTCCATGAGCTCGACCCAGTAGTTGTCCCGGCCGAGGATGTCGCGCAGCTCGCCCGCGGCGGCGCGGGCCCCGGCGAAGTCGCCCGCCCGCAGCCTGGTCGGCACCTCGCCGCCGGCGCAGCCCGTCGTGCCCAGGATGCCCTCGGCGTGCCGCGCGAGCAGCTCGCGGTCGATCCTCGGCTTGCGGTAGTACCCCTCCAGGCTCGCGTAGGAGGCCAGCCGGAACAGGTTGAGCAGCCCGGTCTCGTCGAGCGCGAGCAGCGTCATGTGGGTGTACGCGCCGCCGCCGGAGACGTCGTCATCGCCGCCCGAGCTGCCGTTGTTCGCCCAGCTCGTGCGGCGCTTGGTGAACCTGGAGTCGGGCGCGACGTAGGCCTCCAGGCCGATGATCGGCTTGACGCCGGCGGCCCTGGCGGCGTTGTAGAACTCGTAGGCGCCGTAGAGGTAACCGTGGTCGGTCATCGCCACGGCCGGCATGTCGAGCCTGGAGACCTCTTTGAACAGGCTGCCCAGGCGGGCGGCACCGTCGAGCATCGAGTACTCGGTGTGCACGTGCAGGTGCACGAACGAGTCGGGCATGCCGAGGTGCCTCCCCGTCTTGTAGTTGTGGATCTTGACCACCCGCCGCGACGGTGCCGCGGCTGCGCCTCTCGGATGCGACCACGCGACTCTAATCCTCGGCACCGACGGGGCGCGGCGGCACACGCCGGCCGATCGGTGGGCGGCGCCCGGCGATCGACGGCGGCGGGCGCGAGGCACTTCGGGTGATCGGCCGCACCCCGCCGGGCTCGGGTGACCGGTGGGCGTGCCCGCGGTCGCGGCCGGTGCGGGATTCGGCGCTGCCACAGGGCGGCTCTACGGGGGTGGTTCGTGATCGTCGTTTCGGCAGCACGAGCCACGCACAGCACCGTTCCCGCCCCGCGCCGCGGCCAACGCGGATCCGCGCCACCACACCCGTCTCCCCGCAGCGCCACACCCACCGACGACCAACTACGACAGACTCCC